>JAFSEN010000038.1 GCA_017435745.1 Oscillospiraceae bacterium | reverse complement strand
TGAAAATACAATTGAATATGCAAAAATGCAAAGTTTCAAGAAGGTTTACATCCCTTCGGATATGATTGGTTTTTATGAAAAATGCGGTTTTATAAAAATTGATGAACTTGTAAATTACGGCGGAGATACAGACAATATTTTCGTCAAAGAAATATTGTAACACCTCATCCGTCAGCTTCGCTGACACCTTCCCCTCAAGGGGAAGGCTTATTCCTACTTGAAGATTGACTTTTCTTATGTTATTATATAAGTTAGATTAATTTTGACCGGAGGATTTTTTAATGATTGGTGCAATAATCGGCGATATTGCCGGAAGCATATATGAATTCAACAACATCAAAACAACCGATTTTCCGATAATCAGCGACGATTGCTTTTTCACCGACGATACCGTTATGACAATTGCGGTCGCAGAAGCTCTTCTTAAAGGAAACCGCGACGAAGCAAAAACCGAAAAGGAAATGGTAAAAGCTTTCAGAAAATACGGAAAATCCTATCCCGATGCGGGCTACGGCACCCGTTTCGGAGAATGGATTTCTTCTTCCGACCCGAAACCTTACGGAAGTTTCGGAAACGGAAGCGCAATGCGCGTTTCGCCCGTTGCGTGGTATTTCCACAGCCTTGAAAAAGTTGAAAAATTCGCAGAAATAAGCGCAAAAGTTACCCACGACCACGAAGAAGGAATTAAAGGGGCAAAGGCAACCGCAGCCGCAATTTTTCTTGCAAGAAACGGCAGACCCAAAGATTATATAAAACGCTATATCGAACTTAAATATAAATATGATTTCAGCAAAACTCTTGATGAGATCCGTCCGGATTATTCCTTTGACGAAACCTGCCAGGGAACTGTTCCGGTTGCACTCCAGGTTTTCTTCGAGGCGGAAAGTTTTGAAGACACCCTTCGCAAAGCAATTTCCATGGGCGGCGACAGCGATACCCTTGCGGCTATCGCCTGCAGCATTGCCGAAGGATTTTATCCTGTTCCCGCAGAAATAAAGGAACGCGCAGTTGCAAAACTCGACAAAAAGCTTTTGAGCATGCTCAAAAAATGGAGCGAAGACCTCAGCGTTTCTTCCAATCCTTTTGAGCACCGCGACATTATGCTTTACACCGATTATATGCTCAGAAACCCGCATACCGAACGCAAAACCATTCATCACAACGACACCAACCAGGATTATGTCGTTCCGGAATATAACGAGATAATGTTCAACTTTATCCGCGATGCTTTTGCTTCCGAAAGATTCCGCAGCGATTATGCACAGATTCTTGCAAACCACAACATCAGAAGCCATCAGGACATGGTATGTGAAGTTTGCGATGCGGGCATAGTTCTTCTTGAAGCGATGCTTACCGTCATTGTCTGCGGTGAAAAAGTAAAACCCGGAAACGTTGCATGGGCCGCGGAAGACGGAATTCTCGGAGATATTCTCTTCTATATCCGCAAGAAAGAAAAGGAAGAAGCTGAAGAATAAATGTCCCTTTTTGATACCGTCATACGCGTTCTTGAAGAAGTTTATATAGCAAAAAATTTTTCCTATGCGGAAGAACATCTTCCTGAAAATTACGTCTGCCATTGTTCCGCAGGAACAAAAAGCAAAGCGGAAGCCATTGCTCTTGCCAAAAAATACGTTAAAAAGCATGATATTAAAAAAATTTATTCAACTGTTGAAAATTCCAGCGAAGAAACGATTACACTTAACATTCTTTTCGAATGTGTTGAAAAAGAAAAATTTCTCGGAATTACTTTTGGAGAACACAGAGCTCATCACAGACATTTGAAAACTTTTAGAGTTAAAGACGGGATCATCACGGAATCCCGGGACGAATTTTCCGAATTTGAATATGAAGAATAAAAAAAGACCCGCAATCGCGGGTCTTTTTTATAAATGGTATATGTAGTTTACGCAATCCGGAAGATTTTCATCGATATATCCGCTGTTTTTGAATCCGACTTTTTCGTACAGTTTTATTGCGGGAAAATCCTCTTTTTTTACACAGATTTCCACGCTTTCAAAGCGTCCTTCTTTTTTCAGATATTCAAGGATAAGTTTCAGCGCCTCGGTTCCGTATCCCCTGCCCTGAAAATTTTTATCGATCATAAACTGCTGCAAATCATATGCAAAAGGTTCTTCCTCAAAATCTTTTACCAAAGCAAGTCCGACAAGCGTTTCTTCATTCGCTATTCCGAAAAGATGGGAATTAAGATTTTTATAAATTTCTGCCCGTTTTATAATTCCGGCGGCGCTATCCAAAAAAGATTTCTGATTTTCGGATACTTCGAGTATTTCCGCTTTTTCTTGGTTGCTTTCATCTATTTTTACGAGTGAGATCATTCCTGCTCCTTAGCAAAAGATTTTATTCCGTTGAGTTTTTCCATTGCCACAATCATAACAACAAGTATCAAAGCCATATAGGGCGCAAAAAGCGCCGCGGAAACGTTGTTTGCCAAAATTCCGAAAAGCGGCGGCATAAAACAGCTTCCGATATAGGCGCAGGCCATTTGCACCCCAACAATCGCCTGGGATTTATCGACCCCGAAATGCGCCGGAGTTGAATGAATTACGCAGGGATAAATCGGCGCGCAGCCAAAACCAACAAGGACGATTCCCGCCATTGCTGTTTTTTCTCCGAAAGGAATGAGGATAAGCAAAATTCCGGCGGCGATTATAATTTGGCCAAGGCGGATCATATTTTTATCGTTGAGTTTATATGTGACAAAACCGCTTATTCCCCTGCCGACGGTTATTCCTGTATAAAACAAAGTTGCAAGGGCGGCGGCTGTTTCTTCGGAAACGCCGTGTTCCAAAACAAGATAGCTGCTTGCCCAAAGTCCGGCGGTACTTTCAAGAGCGCAATAGCAGAAAAAAGCCGCCATAACTTCCTTTGCGCCGGGAATTGAAAAAATTTCCCGTATTGAAAGAGGTTTTGCTTTTTCGTGTTTTTCCAAATCCTCTTTGTTTTCTTTCCAAAGCGGAAGGGTAAGAAACAATACTGCAGTCAAAATAATCTGCAGAAACGACACCCATCGGTAACCGAGATTCCAGCTTCCGTTTGTCATTGCAGCAGCAAGAAGATAGGGGCCTGTTGAAGCGCCTATTCCCCACATACAATGGAGCCAGCTTAAATGGCGGCTTGCATAATGTATTGCGGCATAGTTATTTATGGAAGCATCGACTCCGCCTGCTCCCAAACCATAAGGAACCGCAATTATGCAGAGCATTATGAAAGAATTGCTTACAGAAAAACCAAAAAGCGCCGCCGCGGTAAGCGCAACGCTTATTGCGGTAACTTTTCCAGTTCCGAAGCGTTTTGTCATTCTGTCGCTTAGAAGACTCGATGCAATTGTTCCCATACAGATTATCATGGAAATTATTCCCGCATAGGAAACCGGAACGCCGAATTCGTTATGCATGGTTGGCCAGGCTCCGCCAAGCAAAGCATCCGGAAGACCGAGGCTTATAAATGATATATAAATAATTGCAAGAAGAAAACTTGCCAAAAAATCACTCCTTTTAAAGGCATTTTGCCCTACCGTACCATTTTAGCACGCTTGTCAACCACCGTAACTTTACCGTAAGTTAAGAAATTTATTGAATAACTTTACAGTAGGTGTATTCAAAACCGCAAAAAACGGTGTTATCATATAGCCACGGTACCGAAAAAGAACGGAGATGACTTTTTATGAAATCAAACATTAACGAAAATATAAAATTTTACAGAAAAGAAAAAGGATTTACTCAGGAACAGCTTGCGGAAGCAATGGGCGTTTCCGTCGGAGCCGTTTCAAAATGGGAAAACGGAGCTTCCGCACCAGAACTTTCGCTTGTTATGGAACTTGCAGATTTTTTCGGGACCTCTGTGGATTCCCTTCTCGGTTACAAAGTCAGAAACAATTCCGCGGCCGAAACCGCGGAAAGACTTCGTATAATGCGCTCGCAAAAGGATTATACCAATGCGTTTTCCGAAGTTGAAAAAGCGGTTCAAAAGTTCCCCAACAATTTTGACGTTGTTTATCAAAGCGGCGGGCTTCTTTATTTCCTCGGTCTTGAAAAAAACGACAAAAAAGCCGTGCTCAAATCAAAAGAGCTTCTTGAGCACGCGCTTACCCTTATTGACCAGCCCCATGCTCACAACGTTGGAAAAAG
>JAFSEN010000037.1 GCA_017435745.1 Oscillospiraceae bacterium | reverse complement strand
TTTTCTAAATTTTTCTTTTAAATAAAACGTTTTTGTGCTATAATGTATTTTGGTATAGGCTGTAATCAGCCTATACCTTTATCCCGTTGATTATTTTTCAATAATAAAACAAAACTATTTTATAAAGACATTCAGACATTTTAAGAGGAGTTGAGACTTTTGATAAACGGAAAGCAGCTTCGCGATGCTTTTATTTCCGGTGCAAACAACCTCTGCAACAGAAAAGCCGAGGTTGATGCCCTTAACGTTTTCCCCGTCCCGGACGGAGATACCGGTACCAATATGTCCATGACCATCGGAAACGGTGCAAAAGAACTTGAAAAACTCGGTGATGATGTCACCGTTGAGGAAGTTGCAAAAGTTGCCGCTTCCGGTTTCCTTCGCGGCGCAAGAGGAAACTCCGGCGTTATCCTTTCCCTTCTTTTCCGCGGTTTTTCCAAAGGAATGAAAGGAAAAGAAACCGCCACCGGCGCAGATATTGCCGCCGCATTTTCCCTTGGTGTTGAAGCAGCTTACAAAGCTGTTATGAAACCCACCGAAGGCACTATTCTTACCGTTTCCCGCTGTGCAGCAGAAAAAGCATCCGAAATCGTAAAATATGACGATTCCACCGTTGCGGTTCTTTACGGAATGTATCTTCAGAGCAAACGCACCCTTGCCCAGACCCCCGAAATGCTCCCTATCCTTAAAAAAAGCGGCGTTGTTGACGCAGGCGGCCAGGGACTTGTTTATATCTTCGAAGGTATGTGGTCCGTTATTTCCGAAGGCAAAATCATTCTTCCCGGAAGCGGCGAAGCAGAAGAATCCAAAACCGTAGAATATGCATACTGTGTCGAAGCAGTTGTAAAACGCGGCGAAAACACTTCTTCCAACCTTGAAAAAGCAATTTCCGCTTTCGGCGAAGTTGTTGAATATACCGAAGGAACTGTTGGAGCAAAATTCCACGTTCATACCAACGAACCCGGAAACGTCATCAACGAAGCGCTTTCTTACGGCGTTCTCAACGCAGTTAAAGTTGAAAACATGCACCTTTCCCACACTTCTCTCGAGGCGGACCTTGAATGTTCCCCCGAAGAAGAAAGCAAAGAGGAAAAATTTCCCTATGTTGAAGTTGATCCTTCCGTAGAATACGGTTTTGTTTCCGTTTGCGCAGGCAAAGGACTTACAGATGTTTTTGCGGATCTCGGATGTGACAACATTGTTTCCGGCGGCCAGACCATGAACCCTTCCACCGAAGATATTCTTGCCGCTGTTCAGGCAACCCCCGCAAAGAACGTATTCGTTCTTCCCAACAACAAAAACATCATCATGGCCGCTATGCAGGCCGCTGAAATTGCAGACAGAAACGTTGTCGTAATCCCCAGCAGAACCGTTCCCCAGGGAATTTCCGCAATGCTTTCCTATGACTGCGACGCTTCCGTAAAAGAAAACACAGAAGCTATGAACGAGGCTCTTTCTTCCGTAGTTACCGGCCAGGTAACTTTTGCCGCAAGAGATTCCGATTTTGACGGCCACAAGATTAAAGAGGGCGAACTTCTTGCCATGAAAGAGGGAAAAATGATTTATACCGGCAAGGAAATGGATCTTATCTGCAGCCGCCTTGCGAAAGCCCTTGTTTCCAAAGAAACTTCCATGGTAACCATTTATTACGGCGAAGACGTTACCGAAGAACAGGCAGAAGCCATCCGCACCGTTATTGAAGGAAAACTTCCCAATTCCATTGAAGTAAACACCATCTACGGCGGCCAGCCCGTTTATTATTACATCATCAGCGCGGAATAATTTCCGCAGAGATAAAAAAGCTCCCGTTCCTTTCGGAACGGGAGCTTTTTTATATTGATTTTCAATTTCCGAACTGATAACACTCTTCAACCATCGGAATGGAACTTGCCGCTCCTGCCCTGGAAACTGTTATGGATGCGGCTTTTACCGCCATCATAAGGGCGTCTTTCGGTTTTGCGCCCCTTATAACGGTTGCAAGATAAAAACCGATAAGGGCATCTCCTGCGGCGGTCTTGTCTTTTACCGGAGCATCAAAAATTTTCTGGTAATAGGTGTCTTCCTTGGTTATCAGCATCGAACCTTTTACCCCGAGGGTAAGGATCGTTTCCGCATTGGGAAAAGTGCGTTTTATTGCGGGGATAAGCGCTTCAAGATCCATTGGGCTTGCCCCGGTGAATTCGGAAGCTTCAAAACGGTTTACAAAAACGTAGGAAAGTTTTTCAAGAGGAAGGTTCCTCAGGTTCTTGGTAAAAGGCGCAGGGTTAAGCGCAACTTTTGCCCCGGCCGCAAGAGCTTTTTCGACTATTGTTTCAATTCCGTTTATTTCATTCTGCAAAAGAATAATATCGCCCTTGCGAAGCTGGGCAACGGTGTAATCAATCTGGTCCTCCGTTACGGAAAGATTTGCTCCGCCGCAAACGATTATGCTTTTGTTGCCTTCCGGGGTGACCTGGATAAAGGAATTTCCGGTGGGCATCTCTTTTTTGCGGATAAGAGAGGTGTTAACGCCGTTTTTTTCAAGTATGTTCAAAAGATATCCGCCGTCGTTCATTCCGACGCAGCCGGCATGGTAAACATCCGCCCCTGCCCTTGCAATTGCAACGGATTGGTTAAGACCTTTTCCTCCCGGAAAATAATTTGCTTTTTTTGCGCGCAAAGTTTCCTCCGGGCGAACGATATGTTCAACCGGATAGACATGGTCGATATTTAAAGAACCGAAATTGATAATCTTCATGCGAACATCACCTTCCGCATAACATTATAACCAAAATTTTTAAGTTTTGGAATAGCTTTTTTGAAAAATATATTTTATTTTTGCGTTTTTCCTGCGTTTTAAGTTCGTTTTGAATTATTAAATTCTATTTAAAACAGAAAAAATTCGTCAAGAGTTTAGGGCATAAAAAAAATCCGGAAAGCTTTCGCTTTCCGGATTACGTTATGGTTGCCCCACGGGCAAAAACTGCAAAGCGCGTCCTGCGGACGATTCAGCGAACAGTTTTTGGCGCAGCGGTCAAAAATCGCAAGGCGAATGCCGAAGGGATTTTTGGGTACCGCAAGTGGGGAGTTTCGGGTTCGAATCCGAGTTTCGGGCATAAAAAAAATCCGGAAAGCTTTCGCTTTCCGGATTCACGTTTTGGTTGCCCCACGAGGATTCGAACCCCGACAAACAGAGTCAGAGTCTGCCGTGCTACCGTTACACAATAGGGCAATATCTAACGTGCTTTACTATTATATTCATTTATAAACCATTTGTCAATAGTATTTTCAAAATTTTTTCAAAAAATTCTTTCACTATCGACAAAATCTTTCCTGTGTATTATAATAAACCTGTACGAAACAATAATTTCAAAAAAACGGAGGTTTAAAAACATGCCCGCAATTCATTTTTCCGCAGAAGAATTTAACAAAACAATTTCCGAAAGCCCCGCAATCGTTGATTTTTGGGCAACCTGGTGCGGTCCCTGCAAAATGCTCGGCCCGGTTATCGACCAGATAGCCGAAGAGCTCGAAGATAAAATCCCCGTCGGCAAAATCGACGTTGACGAATGCCGCGAACTTGCAATGGAATACGGCGTAATGTCCATCCCCACCGTTATCTATTTCAAAAACGGCCTTGAAGTAAAACGCTTTGTGGGTGTACAGACAAAAGAAAAACTTCTTGAAGCTGCAAAAGAACTTGAATAAAAAACGGCGGGAGCAAGCCCCCGCCCTACTTTAAACTTTATGACCTGCTTTTGCAGGTCTTTTTTTATTCTTCCGCTTCTGCAATAAGCTTATCGCGGTAGGCTTTTGCCGCCTGTTCGGTTTTGTTGTCGCCGAAATGGTAATAAACCCTGTCTTTAAGCGTATCCGGAAGATACTGCTGTTTAACATAGTGGTTTTTATAATTATGGGCATATTTGTATTTGGGGGGCTTGTGTCCGCCTGCAGATTTCGGGTGAACATTAACAAGATGTTCCGGAACTTCGCCGGAAAGTCCGTTCCGAACGTCATCAAGTGCCGCTCCGATGGCTTCAACTCCGCTGTTGGATTTGGGCGCGGTGCAAAGAAGGATCACCGCATCCGCAAGGGGAAGCTGTGCTTCCGGAAGGCCCAGCTGAAGAGCTGTATCAACGCAGGCTTTTACTATTGGAATCGCCATTGGGTAAGCAAGACCGACGTCTTCGCAGGCTATCGCAAGAAGCCTTCTGCATGGAGAAATTATATCCCCGGCGTCGATAAAACGGGCAAGATAATGGAGCGCCGCGTTTTCATCGGAACCTCTTACAGATTTATGGAAGGCGGAAAGTATTTCAAAATGGTCGTCGCCTTCCTTATCATAACGGTTGGAACTGCGCTGGGCGGCGGAATGAGCATCCTCGAGAGAAAGCACCCTTTTTCCGTGCTCGTCAAGCTTTGAACCGAGCCAGCAGACTTCCAGCGCGTTGAGCGCTTTTCGGGCGTCGCCGGAACAGTTGCACGCAATATGGTGCAGAACGTCTTCCTCAACAACGATATCCGTTCCGTCGTCGTGCTCAAGTTTTTCAACCGCTCTTTCAAGAGCACGCTCGATTTCCGAAGGTTCGATAGGCTTGAATTCAAAAACCGTACTGCGGCTTAAAATGGCGTTATAAACGTAAAAATAAGGGTTTTCTGTGGTGGAAGCGATAAGGGTAACTCTTCCGTCCTCGATAAATTCAAGAAGGGTCTGCTGCTGTTTTTTGTTAAGGTATTGTATCTCATCAAGATATAGGAGAACCCCTTGAGCACCGTCTATTCCGGCGGTTTCCGCAAAAACCTCTTTAATATCCGCGGTTGAGCACGAGGTTCCGTTAAGGTGGCAAAGCTTCTTGTTCGCAATCTTTGCTATAATACGCGCAACGGTTGTTTTTCCCGTTCCGGAAGGACCGAAGAAGATAAGGTTGGGGATCACGCCGGAATCCGCAATTTTCCGAAGCAGTTTTCCCTCGCCAAGGATATGCTGCTGGCCGCAGACTTCGGATAATTCAGTTGGTCTTAATCTGTCGGCAAGGGGTGCGGACATCGGTTGTCATCTCTTTTCCTTTGTTTTATTCATAAAGCGGGAAGTTTTTGCAAAGTTCGGCTACGCCGTTTTTGACTTCGTTTGCGCTGTTTTCGTAATCGAAAACAATTTTTGCGATAAACTCGGCGATTTTTTCCATTTCCTCCGGACCGAAACCTCTTGTGGTAACGGAAGGAGTTCCGATTCGAAGTCCGCTTGTTACAAACGGAGAAGCCGGATCTCCGGGAATCATATTTTTGTTCGCGGTGATGTTGACTTCGTCAAGCCTGTGCTCAAGTTCCTTACCGGTAACTCCGGTTTCCCGAAGGTCGATCATCATAAGGTGGTTGTCGGTTCCGTCGGAAACAAGCTTAAGCCCATGTTTTTTAAGGGCTTTTGCAAGAACAGCGGCGTTTTCAACAATTTTGTGCTGATATTCTTTAAATTCCGGGCGGAGAGCTTCACCAAAGCAAACGGCTTTTGCGGCGATTATATGCTCAAGAGGGCCGCCCTGGGTTCCCGGAAATATTGCTTTATCGACCTGTTTTGCATACTTTTCTTTGCAGAGAATAAGTCCGCCCCTGGGTCCGCGAAGGGTTTTGTGGGTGGTGCTTGTCACAACATCCGCATAGGGAACGGGAGATTCGTGTTCGCCTGCGGCAACAAGGCCGGCAATATGAGCCATATCCACCATCATATATGCGCCGACTTCGTCGCAGATTTCGCGGATTTTTTTGAAATCGATAGCTCTGGGATATGCAGAAGCACCGGAAACAATTATTTTCGGTTTGCATTCAAGAGCAATTCTTCTTACTTCATCGTAATCGATACGTCCGGTTTCGGGGTCAACTCCATAATGGACAAAATTATAGGCTTTTCCGGAATAGTTTACGGGGCTTCCGTGGGTAAGGTGGCCGCCTTCCGCAAGGTTCATTCCCATAATGGTGTCGCCGTATTCCGCAAAGGCAAAATATGCGGCAAGGTTTGCCTGGGCGCCGGAATGGGGCTGGACATTTGCGTGTTCCGCGCCGAAAAGCTTGCAGACACGTTCACGGGCAAGATTTTCCACTTCGTCAACAAACTGGCATCCGCCGTAATATCTGTGGTCCGGATATCCTTCAGCATATTTATTGGTGAGAACGGAACCCATCGCCGCCATTACCGCCGGAGAAACAAAGTTTTCCGAAGCGATAAGCTCAATATTTTCTCTTTGGCGAAAAAGTTCCTTTTCCATTTTTTCAGAAAGTTCCGGATCGTATTTTTCTATAAAACCAATGGTATCCATAATATCATTGTACAAATCAAAACACTCCTTGTGTATAATAATCTAATTTGATATTATAAATTATTTCTGTCAAAAAAACAATATAAACTGAGTTTTTTCTGTCTTTTCGTTTATTATACTTTCCCCTTTCGGTATTTTATGATATAATTTATTTATTACCCTTCCGGAGGTTTTTCAAAACTATGACATACGTTTTTATAATAAATCCCGCTGCCGGAAAAGGCGGCAGAACCGACAGCATTGCCGGAAAAATCCGCCGTTTTTTTGAAAACCGCGAAGAAAAACTTCATATTCATGTTTCCGAATATCCCGGTGAAATAATTGAATTCGGAAAAAGCTTTCCCATTCCCGAAGGCGAGGAAGTTTGTTTTGTTGCCTGCGGAGGCGACGGAACTTTTTCCGAAACGGTAAACGGTGCTTTCGGCCGCCCGGGCGCAAGTTTTGCGGTTTATCCTTCCGGTTCCGGAAACGATTTTATAAAATCCATCGGCGGAACCCCCGAAGATTATCTTGATCTTCAAAAGCTTGTTGACGGAGAAACAAAAATTTTTGATGCGCTTCAATGCGGAGAAAAAATCTGCTGCAACATTTGCAACATCGGGGTCGATTCCGTAATTGCGGACCGCATTAACCATTACAAAACCATTCCCGGGGTTTCCGGTTCAATGGCATATAACATTTCCGCCGCGGTTACCATAGGCGGAGGAATTTTCGGCGGGCTTGCAAAACCCATGAAAGTAACTTTTGATGACGGCGAAGTTTTTGAGGATAAATGTATGTTTTCCGTTTTCGGAAACGGAAAAATCTATGGCGGCGGCTACCATGCCGTTCCCGAGGCAAAACTTGACGACGGGCTTATCGATTTCTGCACGGTTTCCGAAATCGGAATTTTCCGCATTGCAAAAGTAATTGGGGTTTATAAAAAAGGCGAACATTATAACAACCCCGCCCTTGCGGATATTCTCAGAACCCGCCGCTGTACCGGCGCAAAAGTTGAAAGTTCCGAACTTCTTACCGTAAGCATCGACGGCGAAATTTCAAAAACCAATTCCATCGAAATAAAAATGATCCCCGGTTCTCTTCCCTTCCGGGTACCGAAATTCTGATAATATGAAAACAGAAAGAATTATACATGCATTCGACCCGGTTTTTGACTGCAAAAGCCGGGTTCTTGTTCTGGGAACAATGCCTTCGCCGAAAAGCCGCGAGCTCGGTTTTTATTATTCCCATCCGCGAAACCGTTTTTGGCCCGTTTTGGCAAAAATCTTCGGAGAAAATATTCCCCAAACCCCGGAAGAAAAGGCAGATTTCTGCCTCCGGCACAAAATCGCTTTGTGGGACGTTCTTCGGGAATGTGATATCGAAGGTGCTTCGGATTCGAGCATAAAAAACGCCGTTCCGAACGACATTTCGGTCATTCTGAACAGCGCGGAAATAAAGGCGGTTTTCTGCACGGGAAGCACCGCCGCAAAACTTTATAAAAAATTTATCGAACCGGAAACAAAAATTTCTGCAATCTCCCTTCCTTCAACAAGCCCGGCAAATGCAAAAGTTAAGTTTGAAGAACTTTGCGAAGAATATAAAATGATTCTGGAATATTTATAAAAGCGGCGGTTCAATCGAACCGCCGCTTTTTATCTTATTCAACAGTTATATTGGCATCATATTCAGCAAAATCGTACTGCGCGCAACCTGCTTTTTCGAATTTTTCAAGAATTTCAAGGACAAAGCTGAAAGTTGAACCTCTGACAGTAAAATCTGTTTGTACGCCGAAAGCACCCTCAATACGAATATCGACTATCCGGCAGGAACAAATGTCTTTTATCATATCAAAACCTTTTGAGCCAAGGGACATAATATTTATTGCGTCATAGCTTCCGGTACTGTCATCAATATTTGTAATTGTGTATTTGTGATTATCAGTAACGATAATCATATCGGTAAACGGTTTTCTGTAGTTATATTCATAACCTCCGTTACCTATTGCTGAATAGTGATAAACCATTACACAATCGAAACGATACGGAACATCTTTTCCATCTTCATAAAAAATTGCAGGAAATGCAGAAAAAGACCAATCTTTATCCATATAATCTTCGGGATCGGAATAATATGTAAAAACTTCTTTCCAATTCCCGTCCATGTATTTAGTATAAGATGCCCTTTCTGTTTCTCCCCAGGGGCTATCCGGATAATAACACTTTATTCCTTCAAACTTATCCTCTTCCACATTCAAATCGACAAAATAAGAGGTATCAACAACAATCTCTTTCGGTTCTTCAACCGGAGTTTCTCCCCCGCAAGCCGCAAAGGAAAAAGCCATCATCATTGCGAGCAGCATTGCCATTAATTTTTTCATTTTTCATCCTCCTGTAAAATAAAAAAGTGCGCAGCCGAAGCCACGCACCGAAAAATACACAGCTCCGATTGCTGCTACACAAATTTTAACCACTATACAGAAGTATGCGGAAATAGAGCGTATATTTTTACCGGAAGATAAAAATACACACTGCTGTATAATGGTTTATTAAAATTTGTGTAGCAACTTTAATATAACACTTTGGACGCAAAATATCAACTAAAAAAACGGAACGGTCAGGACCGTTCCCTACTTTCACATAAAAAACGTCCGGAAATTCCGGACGTTTTTTTGTTATTCTTTGATTTTTTCTGCAATTTTCTGAATGTCTTCGATGCTGTCGGCGATGAAAGCGTTTGCTTCGCCGGCAACGTTTTTAACTGCAGTAAGAAGGTCCTTGTCTTTTCCAAGAATTACAAAGGTGTCAAATCCGTCGTCGATGGAAGCCGCAAGAGCTTCATAAAAACGAACTGCGTTTACCTGCTGTTTTGCAAAATAATCGGAAGGAAGAGTCATAACATCAACAAGTTTTCCATATAAAGTGGAGTACATCTTTGTTGAAAGGTCGCTGTGTCCGATGTTTCTCATAATATCCTGGAGTTTTGAAACATAGGGGAAAACCATTACGGAATGAAGCGGAAGAGAATCGCGGAGTTTTACGGAGTTTACCTTGTGTTTTGCAAGTTCCTTGAGAACCGCTTTAAGTCCTTCTTCGTCGCCGATGATAACGGTCTGTTCCGGAGCTTCGACCGCGGTCATCTGGACAAAACCCGCAAGGCATTTGTCGGAAGCAAGGCTTACAAACTCGTGCTTTACGTTGCGAAGACGGTATGTATCAAGTTTTCCCGCACCGACAGCTTCTTTTCTCATATCGCGGTAAGCGTTTGCAACGGCGATTCCGTCTTCAAGCGAAAAAACTTTTCCGGCGGTCATTGCGGTGATTTCTCCGGCGCTGTAACCGATAAAAGCTTCGGGAACCGGAAGAAAATCCTTTGCGGCTTCCGCAAGGGAAAGCTGGTGAAGAAGCTGGAGCTGGAAAGAAACTTCCTCATCGGTAACATCGGCGGATCTTCCTTTTGCAGAAAGTTCTTCGGCGTTGAAACCGAGAACTTCGGAAGCTTTTTCATATATTTTCTTTACGTTTTCGGAATAATCACAAACCCCTTTGCCCATTCCTGCATGGGAACATCCGTAACCGGGGAATACAAAAGCAATTTTTTTCAAGATAAAAAACCCTCCGTAAGCGATAATGCATAATAATACAAATACTAATATACCATAAATTCCGCCGATTTCAAGATTAAACCCAAAACTTGAAAGAAATTTATCCAAAAATCATTGACAACTTAAAATGTTTTATATATTATAATGAAAGGCAAAAACAAACAGGTTGGATATAATCTGTTTTTTATTATTAGGAGGTAATTTTCAATGGTATTTGAAAAAGTAAGAGAAATTCTTTGCGATCAGCTCGACATCGATCCCGACGAAATCACCCTTGATACCAACATCATCGACGATCTCGGCGCAGATTCCCTTGATCTCGTGGATTTTGTAATGTCTCTTGAAGATGAGTTTGATAAAGAAATCCCCGATGAAGATGTCGAAAATATCAAAACCATCGGCGATATCGTTTCTTACATCGAGAATTCCCTTTAATTTCGATAATTCAAAAAATATTGGAAATGAAGATCGCGGAACGGCTCGTTCCGCTATTTTCGTTTTTACCGTTAAGGAGTTGTAAAAAATGGCAGACCAGAAAAAAATGGTAGAGGCGATAACCTCCATGGAGGACGATTTCGCCCAATGGTACACCGACGTTGTCAAAAAAGCTGAACTTATAGATTATTCCAGCGTCCGCGGATGCATGGTTCTTCGCCCTTATGGATACGCAATCTGGGAAAACATCCAGAAACTTTTTGACGCCCGTTTTAAAGCAACCGGCCACGAAAACGTTTATATGCCCATGTTCATTCCCGAAAGCCTTCTTCAGAAAGAAAAAGACCATATCGAAGGCTTTGCTCCGGAAGTTGCATGGATCACCATGGGCGGCGGCGAACAGCTTCAGGAAAGAATGTGCGTACGCCCCACTTCCGAAACCCTTTTCTGCGACCACTATGCACATGTAATCAAATCTTACCGCGACCTTCCGAAACTTTATAACCAGTGGTGCAGCGTTGTCCGCTGGGAAAAGACAACCCGTCCTTTCCTCCGTTCCATGGAATTCCTCTGGCAGGAAGGTCACACCATGCATGAAACCGCAGAGGAAGCAATTGCTGAAACCGAACAGATGCTCAACATCTATGCGGACGTTTGCGAAAAGAACTTTGCTATCCCGATGATCAAAGGCCAGAAAACCGAAAAAGAAAAATTCGCAGGTGCGGAAGCAACCTATACCATCGAAGCTATGATGCACGACGGCAAGGCTCTTCAGTCCGGAACTTCCCATTTCTTCGGCGACGGCTTTGCAAAGGCTTTTGACGTTCAGTTCACCGGCCGCGACAACCAGCTTCATACCCCGTTCGAAACTTCCTGGGGCGTTTCCACCCGTCTTATCGGCGCAATCATTATGACCCACGGCGACAACAACGGACTTGTTCTTCCGCCCGACGTTGCCCCTATCCAGGTAGTAATCGTTCCCGCACAGCAGCATAAAGAAGGCGTTCTCGACGCAGCAAACGCAGTTAAAGAACGTCTTGCAAAATTCTGCCGCGTAAAACTTGACGACAGCGAACAGACCCCCGGCTGGAAATTCGCAGAATATGAGATGAAAGGTGTTCCGGTACGTCTTGAAATCGGACCCCGCGACATTGCAAACAACCAGTGCGTTCTTGTTCGCCGCGACAACCGCGAAAAATATTTTGTATCCCTCGATGAACTTGAAACCAAGATTCCCGAAATTCTCGGACTTGTTCGCGACGGTCTTTACCAGCGCGCTCTTGAAAACAGAGAAAACCGCACCTTCACCGCTCACGACCTTGATGAATTCATCAAAATTGCCAACAGCGGCAACTGCTTCATCAAATCCATGTGGTGCGGCGACCGCGAATGTGAAGAAAAGCTCAAAGAGGTTGCGGGCGTTTCTTCCCGCTGCATGCCTTTTGAACAGGAACACATCGGCGACGTTTGTCCCGTTTGCGGAAAACCCGCAACCAAAATGGTCTATTGGGGCAAAGCATATTGATAAAAATTATGCAAATAAAAACGGCACGCATTGCGTGCCGTTTTTTCTTGCCTCTCCTTTGGGAAAACGGATTCTTCGCTGCGCTCAGAATGACATCATTACGTCATTGCGAGCTTTCAAAGAAAGCGCGGCAATCCGTTCTCCGTTTGCTGATATCAACATACCATCGCAGGGAACGGTCAAGACCGTTCCGATTTTATTTTTCAAATTAATATAGGGCGGGGGCTTGCTCCCGCCGCTTTTAGAAGATAAATTCAAAAAAATGATGATTTCCGCCAAATAATCCCTCCGGGTTACCTGAAATCCCTCTTCCGTCACCTTCGGTGACACCTTCCCCTCCGGGAAGGCCATTCGGCAGGAGCAAGCCCCCGCCCTGCAATAAATTGCCTGAACTAAAAAAAATCTCCCGCTTACCCGGGAGATTTTTTTATTCGCTCTTATTGTTCGATTTCATAAGGCCAATCAATTATTCCGCCGAATTCATAAACTTCGGAATAGCCGAGCTCAACAAGCGCTTTTGAAGCTGTTCTGCTTCTGTTTCCGCTTCTGCAATATACAAAAACCGGAACGTCTTTTTCCAAAATTTCTGCTTCCGCTCTTTCAAAAACTTCATCATGCGGAATTACTATTGCGCCGGGAATATGTCCTTCGGAAAATTCTTCTTCCGTTCTCGCATCCAGAAGAACAAATTTTTCAAGGCTTTCCATCATTTCCTTTGCTTTTTGTGCGTTTATTCTCATATAACCATCTTCCTTTCCGCCCAAGGCTTCGGCTTCTTCAGAAGCACAGCCGGAAACCGCAAAAAGGAAAACCAAAGCGGCGATTATCGAAACTATTCTTCTTTTTATCATTTTGTAATACATACCAGATTCTCCTTTCCGGTTTTTATTTGACATATTTTAAAAGTTGAGATATATTATTTTTGTATTTATTATAATTTTTTCAAAGGAGCGAAAAATATGTCCTGTGAAAAATGTCATCTGCTCATGAAAGAATCTTTTCCCTTCTGGGATAGCCTTTCCGAAAAAGACAAGGAAGAACTTATGAACGGCGCCGGCTGCTCCGAATTTAAAAAGGGACAGAACATACATAACGGAACTGTCTGCACCGGAATTATTTTTGTAAAAACCGGATGCCTTCGGGTTTACATGCTTTCAGAAGAGGGTAAGGAAATAACACTGTACCGCATCTTCGCCGGCGATGTCTGCGTTCTTTCCGCATCATGTATTCTTGATTCCATAACCTTTGACGTTCAGGTCGATGCCGAAGAAGACAGCCGCTGCTGCATTTTAAGCCCCGGAGCTTTTCATAAAGTTTCCGAAAGGAAACCGGAAATGAAAAATTTTCTTCTTGAAAAAACGGTAAGTCGTTTTTCCGAAGTTATGTGGGTCATGCAGCAGATCCTTTTTATGAGCTTTGACAAAAGGCTTGCAATTTTTCTTCTTTCAGAAGCCGAAAAGGAACAAAGTTCCGAAATAAAGCTTACTCATGAACAAATTGCAAAATATATGGGTTCCGCAAGGGAAGTTGTATCGCGCATGCTCAAATATTTTTCGTCCGAAGGTTACGTTGAACTTTCAAGGGGCGGGGTTAAAATAATCGATTACGATTCTCTTGACCGTTTAGCCCTTTGAAAATTCCACAACCCTTTCTTTCGGGCGGAAGCCGACCATTGAATCGACCGCTTTTCCGTCCTTAAAAAGAACAAGCGCCGGGATGCTCATAATTCCGTAGTGGGAAGCAAGTTCCTTTTCTTCGTCAACGTTTACTTTTCCGAACGAAACGCCTTCAACTTCTTCCGCAACCTGGTCAACCACCGGGGAAAGCATTCTGCAGGGTCCGCACCAGGGCGCCCAGAAATCGACAACAACGGGGTTTTCGTTTTTAAGAACGTTTTCTTCAAAATTTTCTTTATTAATAACTTTAACAGACATTATTTTCAGTTCCTTTCTGTTTCTGATTTGTTTTCGTTGATGTTAGTATAACCTAACCGAAGAATTATTTCCGTGACTTTGTCACATATAAAAGCGCCTTTGCAATTTTTTTGCAAAGACGCTTTTTTTCATATTTTTTCTGTTTTTGCATATTCCTTTAAAAAAGGAGATGATGTGGAACGGAAAAAATTTCGGATATAATTTGGGGACCCGCTCTTTTGTTCCTCGTTCTCGGAAGCGGTTTTTTTCTTACCGCCGCAAGCGGATTTTTTCCTCTTCGCAAAGTGGGTTTTATTTTAAAAAACACTTTTGGAAATATCTTTCGGAACAAATCCGCCTTTGCAGGCGCCGCAACAGCCATTGGGGCAACGGTTGGCACCGGCAACATAATCGGCGTTGCCGCCGCAATTTCAATTGGCGGCGCCGGAGCAGTTTTTTGGATGTGGGTGGGCGCGTTTTTCGGAATGATGCTGAAATTTGCCGAAGCCGCCCTTGCCGTAAAATACGGAAACGGGGCCATGGTCTATATTGAAAAAGCATTCGGCAAAAAACTTTACGGAACTTTTTGGTGCATCTGCTGCGTTCTTGCTTCCTTCGGCGGGGGGAATATGATCCAGACAAACGCCGCCGGCGCTGCTTTTGAAAAATCCTTCGGAATACCTTCCGGGGTTATCGGCGCGGCTATTGCGGTTTTTACCGCCGCGGTTCTTTTTTGCGGATCAAAAACGGTTGTAAAAACCGCCTCCGTTCTTGTTCCGGCAATGGCTTTGCTCTATGTTTCCGGCTGTTTTGCGGCGCTTTTTATCTTCCGGGAAAATATTCTTCCGGCTTTTAAAAACATATTTGAATCCGCTTTTGATTCATTTTCCGTCGGTGGCGGAATTTTCGGAATATTTACGTCCGAAGCGCTCCGCACCGGAATT
Organism: Oscillospiraceae bacterium; assembly: GCA_017435745.1. Lineage (GTDB taxonomy): Bacteria > Bacillota > Clostridia > Oscillospirales > Ruminococcaceae > UMGS1668. The sequence continues at coordinate 12,344 of JAFSEN010000037.1, read as the reverse complement.
TCAAAAGGCACTTTTACCCACGAAGCCGGAATGGGTTCCGCTTCCCTTGCCCATTCCGAAAGCGGAAGCGACCCTTTGGTGCAGGGGTGCTGGGGAATTGCCGAGGTTTTTATCGATACGATTTTTGTCTGCAGCCTTACCGCACTTGTTATTCTTTCCGCCAAAAAAACTTTTGCGGAAGAAGTTTTTTCTTCCTGCTTCGGAAAAATCGGCGACGTTTTTCTTTCTGTTTCAATGTTTCTTTTTGCACTTGCTGCGGTTATCGGTTGGGCTTTTTACGGAGAAAAAGCCCTTAAACATATTACAAAAAGTAATATTGCGACAAATTTATACAGAATTTTATTTTGTTTCTGCGCTTTTTTAGGTTCATTCGCAAGCCTTTCCACCGTTTGGAACATTACGGATATTTTTAACGGCCTTATGATTTTCCCCAACCTTGCGGCAATAACGGTTCTTTCGCCGGAAATTTTAAAAATTATAAAAAACAGGGAGCATTGAAAATGCCCCCTTGTTTTTTTATTCTTTCAGAACATAATCTTTCACCGGGATTATAATCGGTTCGCCCTTTTCGTCAAAAGTTTCGATAATTTCGTCCGGACCGTTCACAGAAAAAGGAAGTTCCTCAAAACGCTCGCTTATGATTTTTCCGTTTTTGTCAACAAACCAATATCCTTTCGGAAGGCGTTCTTCCCCTTCGTAAAGCGGAACTTCGCAGTCATCGCCTATACTGTAAGCAACGCCGATATATGTTCCGTCTTCAAAAACCGTAAAGTTTATGTCGTTAAAAACCCGGCTTATTATATTTCCATCCTGGTCCGTTATTTTCTGTATCCTGCATTCCGGGCCGGCTGCTGCGAATTTTCCGTCATAGAGCAAAATTCTGTCCCCAAACGGAACTTTTATTATACTTTCGTAAACCGGTTCAAAAATTACCTTATCGCCGAAGGAAATTCCGAAACCGCAGCCGGCATACCAGAAATAATTATATGTGTTTATGGTATATCCAAAATTGTTTTCGTCGCCGAAACTTCTCGGTTTTTCTTCAACGTCAAGTTTAAATTCGCCGTTCTTTCCAATAAAGCGGTAATCTGTTCCATCCGCAACACCCGAAAGCCAAAGTTCTTCTCCGCCGTCGGGGGCGGTTTCGATTATATATTCTTCAAAAAACAGGTCAACAATCGGTTTTCCGGATTCATCGAGAACCAGCTTTTTTGTGTTTTCCGTTTCGGAAAGATATGGCGTCATATATTCATCATATTCCACCGCCGGTTTTTTCCCTTCGGTTATTTCTGCTTCGAACCCACAGAAAACCGGACTTTTCAGAATTTTTATGCTGTCATAAATTTCTTCAAGAATAATTTCGCCTTTTTCGTTCCTTAAACCGAATTTTCCGTCTTCGGATTCGGTTATCTCAATTCTTTTTTCGGAAGGTTCTTCAACAACCGGTTCTTCTTCAGCAACGCAGGAACAGAGCAGAAGTAAAGACAGAATCAAAGCAATTAATTTTTTCATAATTTCCCCTTTTATTTATAGCTGCAGACATATTCTTCCGTAAGAATAATTTCAGTTTTTCCGTCTTTGGTAACTTCCGCCTTGTTTTCATAATAATCTCCGTGTCCGCTCTCATCGGTCATATATTCGGAGATGAATCTTATGGATTCAAACTTTTCGCTGAGCTTGTTTCCGTTTTCATCAATGAACCAGAAACCGAAGTTCCCCTCCTCGTCGGTTCCGAAAGCATAGAGAACAAATCTTCCGGTGCCGTAAGTTCCTCTTTCAATATAATTATAGCTGTCGCACACGACATTGCCGTCAAAATCCATTATATAGGTTTTAACGATATCATCTGCAATTTCAGAACCATGGCCGTCATAAGCAAAAATCCGGTCGTTGATTATTTCCGTTTTTGAATAAATCGGTTCGATAATAATATTTCCTTCGCTGTCGGCAAAACCATGTCCGTCAAAAACATTTGACCAAAAATATCTTACGCTCTGCGGCATTCCTTCCATCCAGAAAGAAATATCGCCGGATTCCTTTGCATAAAGTTCCCATTTTCTGTCGGATTCTCTTTTATACTCATATCGGTCGCCTTCAAAAACGCCGTAAAAATAATAATTTCCGTTTCCGCGGCCTTCCGGTTCGATATAAACGAAATTTGAAAAAGGCGTTTCGTTTATAACAAAATCGCTTCCGCTTTCATAAAGAATATAGTTTGTGTTCGGTTCCTCGATAAGAACCGTTCCGCCCTTTTCCCCGTGGCCAACGGTTTTTCTTGTTCCGTCGGTGATTGCCCCGGCATATATTTTTCCGATTTTATCATCGTTAATTTCCGGGAAATATATAAGGCGGTGCTCAATTTTGCCTTCCGGAATGATTTCATCAAAAATCGGTTCCGTAACCGGAACGCCTTCTTTATGAAAACCGTATTTTCCGTTTTCACCAAGGTACGAAACCCCGTCGATCATATTAAGTTCCTCGTTCTTCGGTTCTTCCTGCACACCGCAGGCACAGAGCATAAGCAAGGCTAACATCAATGCCAAAAGTTTTTTCATTTGCAGCACCTCCACAAAAAATCATTTTTCAAAATATCCTTTTATATCCGCTTCGCCCCAGATTTCCGCAATGCGTTCCTCCGAACCGTATGCGGCGATAAAATCCTCATAGGCAAGTTTGTAATGCTCGATATAATGATAGATGTTCATAAGGCATTTTTCCTCTTCCGACCAAAGAGTATTTGTAAATTCATCAAAGGTCATATAAGGCTCGGAATATGCTTTCTCGTATTTCGTACGGAATTCTTCGGAATTTATATATCTTATAATTTCGATATCAATAAAATGCGCCTGCTCCGGATGGGAACAGTTGTTCATAGGAAGCCCGAGTTCTCTTCCCTTTTCATAAACGATTTTTTTGCTGCCGTCCTCAAAATAAAAGGTCACCCGGTTTTCATAAACTTTAACTTCGGAAACCGCCTTTTTCTCAACAGAATTATCGTTCACCGTTCTTGTATAAACAGAAGCATACCAGCGGGAATCTTCATCCGAATAGCCGAACTCCCAAAGCCTGAAAAGTGTTATTGCATCGCCAAGATAGAGCTTTTCTTCCGTATCATTCCCGAAATTTTCGGCAAAAGCCTTCACCTTTTCATATCCCCAGCATTTATCTTCGGCATAAAAAGCTCCGCCGGCTTTTTCAAGGTTTTCTTCGCAGTTTTCGCCATAAAGCAAATCGAGCATTTCAACTGTTTTCGGCTCTATTACAAATTCAAGGGAAAAAGCGCCGTCGTTAAAATTCCAGACATATTCTCTTCCTTCGGAAATTCCGGAAACTCCGGACTGCAGGTTCCACACAGGGTCATCATAAAAATAATACGCTTTATAACTTTCAAAAGCCATTTTGATAACCGGTTTTCCGTATTCATCAAGAAGATAAATTTTTTCGGTTCCGTCCTCGATAAATTTTGCCTCGAACGAAAACATCTCTTCTGCTCCGGCTTCCGGTTTTTCAACGCTTAAATATTCCGGACCGATTCGTTCGCCGGAATACGAATATAAAACGGCGCTTCCGGAGGCATTTTCCCTGCTCCAGAGAAGAACAAAATTATCGTGTTTTGTTGCGGAAAGATATTTTGCTTCCGCGGCAATTTCACCGTTTTCATCCCTTAAACCGATTTTTCCTTCACTGTTTTTAAAAATTCCCGGTTCCGGAATTTCCGGTTTCTGCGCTTTGCAGGCGCAAAGCATCAGCAAAGCCAAAAGGATCGTCAAAAGTTTTTTCATCGAAAACGCCCCTTTTATAAACTGAGAACAAATTTTTCTATCGGGATTTCCTCATATTCATCTTTTTGGATTCCGCCTTCTGAATCCGGATAAACCTTTGCGGTTTCGCAGCGGAGCCTTCCGTAATCGTCGTAATAATCGCTTATGCTGATTCCGCCGTAGCTTTCGCTGAGTTTGTTTCCTTCTTTGTCGATGAACCAAAAATGATTTTCGCCTTTGTTATCATAAACCGACGCAATCAGCACAAATTTTCCTGATTCAACATGCCGAATTTTAATATAATCATATTCATCGCAGATGACGTTTCCGTTTTTATCCATAATATAGGTCACCATCATATCGTCCGGATATTCCGAACCAAAGCCGTCATACGCAAGAACAACACCGGGAATCGTCCTGTCGATTATTGAATAAATTGGTTCAAGAATAGTTCTTCCGTCGGAATCCACCGCGCCGTAAAGCAAAATCGAAGCGCTCCAATAATATCTTGTACGAAGAAAATCTTCTTCGGCCGCCATATAAACTCCTCCGGATTCCTTGGTGCGAAGTTCCCATTTACCGCTCTCCATTGGGGTATATTCATAAAGATCGCCCTTTAAAACCCCTTTGAGCACGTTGCATCCAAGGCTGTTGCCCCATTCTCCCGGAACAAGAAAACTGAAATTTTCAAAAGGCATTTCGTTTATCAAAGAACCATTTTCCGCATCGAAAATATGATAAAAATTGTTCGGGCCTTCGGCATAATAAGTTCCTTTTTCCCATCTGTATTCAATTATTTTTCTGGTTCCGTCGGTGATTCTTCCGACAAAATATTTTCCGGAAAAATCTTCCCTTTCTGCTCCGACATAGCAAAAATGTCCGTTTATCATATCCTGCATCGGGATTATTTCATTAAAAATCGGTTCCGTAACCGTGGAACCTTCTTTTTGAAAACCAAATTTTCCGTTTTCGCCAAGGTACGAAACATCTTCAATAAGCTTGTTTCCGGTGTTTGTTCCGGAAACTTCCGAATTTTCGATTTTGAAAATATAATCACCGATCGGGATTTCGGTAATTTTTCCGTCTAAATCGGTTACAGTGGCGGTTTTGTTTTCTTTTGAAATATCAATTTCCACCGCTTTTATATCAAAATGTTCGCTGAGGGCGTTTCCGTTTTCATCAATGAACCAAAAACCGCCGGGCATAATTTCGCCGTTTTCGTCACGGCAAACGGCATAGGCCTGGCTTTCGGGATAATAGCACTGCCCTATTCCGACAAATTCATCCGTACCGATTGGACAGTAATCAATGATGTTGTATCTATCGCAAAGCAAATTGCATTCGCTGTCATAAAGATTGAAAGCGGAAAAACCAACCATCCCGGTGTGTGTTTTTGCAATCAGCCTTTCTCTGAAAACCTTTTCAATAGATGTATAAATCGTCGGAATAACTTCGTTTCCTTCGGAATCAACAAGGCCGAAATATCCGCTTAATCCCGAAGCATTATAGTGATAGACCACTTCGTCGAATCCGTAAAATTTTTCTCCGGTTTTTCCTTTTTCAAAAATATCCTCGCCGATTATTTCGCCTTCGCCGGAAAAAGTATAGCGATACAGCGTTCCTTCCAAGGAAACGTTGAGGTGGGTGAAATCCAACCTTACAAAATCATCCACAGGGAACGAAAGAAGCATATTTCCTTCGGGATCGAAAAGATCGTAAAGAGTTCTTTCCGTTTCACCTTTTCCGATGAGCATTCCGTCATCGTTCCATTCAAAGCAGGCTTTTGTTCCGTCTTTATAACCGAGGGCATAGAACATTTTTCCGCCGAGCTCACCCACTCTTTTAAATTCATCATAGGTTGCGGGAAGAATTATTTTTCCGTCTTTCTGAACGCCGTATTTTTCATCGGCGGATTTAAAAATGCAGCCTTCAAGAACCCTTGAACCTTCGCCGAGTTCAAAAATTTCCGCTTCATCCTGCGGATTTTCCGAAACTTCGCAGGCGCAGAGCATAAGCAATGCCAGAATCAAAACCAACAGTTTTTTCATGGAAAGCACCTCCCTTTAAAAAAAGCAATTTATAATTATTTTATAATATATCCGTCATAGGGGATTTCGCTTATGATTTCATTTCCGTCATCGTCGTAGCTGTAAACGGTAAGGCAATTATCATCAAGGGTGTAATATCCCATAAGAACTTCCGTATCGAAAACGCTTTCGCCAAGCATTTTTCCGTCCTTATCGATAAACCAGATCCCTCCGGGCATCTGCTCCCCGTTTTCGTCAAAGGTGGGTTCTTCCGCCCAGCTTCCGGCCGTGTAGGCAATTCCCACATAGGAACCGTCTTCAAATGTTTTGAACTTGATTCTGTTGAATTTATCGGTAATGACGTTTCCTTCCTCATCAAGAAGAAGGCATCTTCCGCATATTACGGACTGCCATGTGGGACCGTGATAGATAACGATTCTGTCGGCAAATGGAATTTCTATTCTGTCCGCAACGGTTTCAACTATCACTTTTTCTCCGGATTTAAGGCCGTATTTCATAAAATCGCGGATTCCGTAAACATATTGTGTGATTCTATAACCAAAATCCGCTTCTGTTTCACCTTTTTTGCTTTCTTCCGTAAGAACAAGTTCACCGTTTTCATATTTATATTGATTGCAGTTTCCATCAAAAAGACCTCTCAGATATCCCGGAACCTCATTTCCATTTTCATCAATTATAAAAGCCGGTTCAACTTCTTCAAAAGCGATATCGATTATCGGTTTCCCCTCCGAATCGAGGAGATAAAAACGTTCAACCGCTTTTTCGGAAACGTTATAAAAATGCTTTCCGCCTTCTTCAAGAAAAAACCGCGTTCCGTCGGAAACGAAGGCTTTATAACTGTAAAAAGCCCTATCATCACCCTTTGCAGGTTCTATGGAATCATAAACCGGCTCCGCAAGGATTTCTTCTCCTCTTGCAAGGCCGAATTTGCCTTCTTCGGATTTAAAAATGACTGTTTCGATTTCGGGCGATTCTTCGTTCGGTTCTTCAACAACAGGTTCTTCCTGCACACCGCAGGCGCAGAGCATAAGCAAGGCTAAAAGGATCGCTAAAAATTTTTTCATGGAAAATCCCCCCCTTCTATAACAATAGTGTTAAAAAAAGCGGATTTTATTGCAATAATAAGGATAAATTTTTAAAAAAATTTTTAAATTTCGGCGGGAACAAGCCCCCTCCCTTTGACAAGGGAGGCACAACAAAAAAATCCCGCTCTTTCAAGCGGGATTTTTTTAATGTTCCGTAATTATTTTGCGTTGTAGAAAGCTTCGGAAGCTTTGTGCATCATGTAAATATCGATTTTTGCTGCAATTTCCATCGGTGCGTGCATGGAAAGAAGCGGAACACCAACGTCGATGGTGTCAACCTGGAGACGGGAGATATATTTTGCAACGGTGCCGCCGCCGCCTTCGTTAACTTTGCCGAGTTCGCCGGTCTGCCAAACAACGTTTGCGCCGTCAAGAATGTCGCGAACTTCTGCGCAGAATTCCGCGGGGCAGTCATTGGTGGAATATTTGCCGCCGGAACCGGTATATTTGGTAACAACAATTCCGTAGTTGAGGTATGCGGCGTTCATTTTTTCGTGTACCTGGGGGAAAGTGGGATCAACAGCTGCGTTAACGTCTGCAGAAATACATTTGCTGTTTTCAAGAATGGTGTGGCCGGCAACGCCATAGGGTTTGCCGAGATCTTCCGCAAAATATGCGAGCATTTTGCTGTTCATACCGGTGGGGCCGTCGGAACCGGTTTCCTCTTTGTCCGCAAAGCAGGCAACAGCGGTATATTCCGGATCGGAAGCAAGGATACCGGTAAGTTCACCGTAAGCGCAAACTCTGTCGTCGTGGCCGTAAGCGCCGATAAGGCCGCGGTCAAAACCGATGTCGCGTGCTTTTCCTGCGGGAACAATGGTAAGTTCTGCGGACTGGAAGTCTTCTTCAACAATTCCGTATTTCTCGAAGAGAATGGAAGCGATGTTAAGTTTTACTTTTTCGCTTACTTCATCATCACGGAAAGGCATGGAACCCACAACGATGTTGAGTTCTTCGCCTTTGATTCCGTCGCCGAGTTTTCTGTCCATCTGTTCTTTTGCAAGATGAGGAAGAAGATCGGAAACGCAGAAAACGGGTTCGTCATCTTTTTCACCGACAGTTACAGTGACGGAAGTGCCGTCTTTTCTGATGATCACGCCATGGAGAGCAAGGGGCATTGCGGTCCACTGATATCTTTTGATTCCGCCGTAATAATGGGTTTTGAAGAGCGCAAGCTCCTGATCCTCATAAAGCGGGTTGGGTTTAAGGTCAAGGCGGGGAGAATCGATGTGAGCGGCTGCGATATGCATACCTTCCTCGATAGGTCTTCTGCCGATTTTTGCGAACATAAAGGCTTTGTTGCGGTTGTTAACATAAACTTTGTCGCCGGCAACATATTTTTTGCCCGGTTCAAAGGGAACAAATCCTTCTTTTTCAAGAACCGGAATTACCCAATCGATAAATTCGCGCTCGGTTTTGCAGGTGCTGATGAACTCTTTGTAAGGTTCGCAATAATCAAAAGCGGCCTTAAGTTCCTCTTCGGAAAGGGTGGAACCTGCGTTTTTGGGGCTGCGGAAGAGTTTTTCTTTAAGAAGCTGTCCTGCGGATTTTTCTTTTTCGCTCATATTATTTCTCCTTTTCTATTTTAATTTGAATTGGCAATATAAAAAATCAGTCGTAATCATAAACCCGCCGGTATCCTTCGCGGTATGTGCTGACTTTTTCAACGTAATTTGAAGTTTCTTCGTATGGAATCTTATCAAGATTTTTTCCGTCAAGGGAATATTCCGGATCTGAAAGCCATTTTTTAACGGCGTTTGGGCCGGCATTATATGCGGCATAAACCGTTTTCCATTCGCCGAAAAGTCCATAATGATACGAAAGAAGCCAAACGCCGTAATCAATATTGTATTCCGGGTCGTACATATCGTCCCATGTAGCGCCGGTTGCACCCCGGTAATAATCGATCCATTCAAAAGCATCCTTCGTTATCTGCATAAGACCTCTTGCGCCGACCCAGCTTTCAGCTTCCGGATCAAAGCCGCTTTCGGTTCGGATTACCGCATAAATTACGGAAAGAGGCACGCCGTATTCTTCGGATTTTTGCTCAACAAGCGAGCTGTAATCCGTTGGATATGCCCAATGTTCAAGAAACTTTGCGCTCTTGTTCATCATAACGCCCGCGAAAAAAATGAATATTACAACAAACAAACCGAGCAAAGCATTTTTGATAACTTTTCCCAAACTTAATCCTCCCGGGAATTTTTGCTTCCGGTAAGAAGCATATTTTTGAGCACGGAGTTAACTCTTCGTTCAAGTTCCGCCGGAGTGCTGTCGTTTCTTATTACATAATCCGAATTTTCGGTGTAAAATTCCTCCGGTTTCTGTGCCCGAACTCTTTTTTCGGCGTCGCTTTTAGTAATTCCGTCGCGTTTTATAATACGGGTAAGACGGGTTTCCTCTTCCGCAACAACCGAAACGAGCACGTCACACATTTTTCCGCAGCCGCTTTCAATAACGGTTGCGCCGTCAATTACAACGTTTTCCGCACCTTTTGCAATATTTCCGAGCACTTCGTGCTCAATTGCTTCAAGAATGTACGGAAACACAATTTTGTTGAGCATTGCAAGCTCTTTCGGGTCCGAAAACACCTTTTTGCCAAGGGCTTTTCGGTTTATTTTACCCTTTTCGTCGAGAATAAGGCAGGAAAAATGGCTTACAAGATCATATATGCAATCAAGATTGTTGTCGGTTATATCATGCGCAACCGTATCTGCATCAATAACCGCCGCGCCTTTTGAACGCAAAAGTTCCCTTACGGAGCTTTTGCCTGCGCCGGTTTGGCCGGTAAGCCCGATTATATTCGCCATTTTTCTGTCACTCCTTTTGTGCCGTGCTCAAAGTTCGATAACGTCAAAACCGGCCGCTCTTATAAGGCGGTTGTAAACCGCAAGGCCGATTCCGCTAACTTTCGGAGAATGGGCAAAAACTTTTTTTGCGCCGCTTTCGTCAATTATACGAAGCGCATCAAAAATATGTTCCGCCTGCTGAGCATCAGAAAATTCCGAACCATAGCAAACGGTGCTCACAGAAATTTTTTCCGCTTCCTCATCGAAGCAAAGAGCAAAAATTCCGTCCTCCGCGTGCTCGTTCACGAATTTTACGTAATCTTCCGAACTTGCTTTTACAAGAACAACCTGCGCTTTCGGCGCATAATGTTTATATTTCATTCCCGGGGAAAGAACTTTTTCCCCTTCCTCAAGTTTTTCGAGCACCGCACGGGAAATTTCAACCTCGCCGAGAGTTTCCCGAAGCTGTTCAAGGGTTATATAACCCGGACGAAGGAGCACAGGTTTTTCTCCTGCAAAGGATATTATTGTGGATTCCACCCCGACGGAGGAACTTCCCCCGTCGATTATTGCGTCAACCCTTCCCATAAGGTCGTGGACACAATGTTCAAAACTTGTGGGGCTCGGGCTTCCGGAAAGGTTTGCGGAAGGTGCCGCAAGAGGAAGACCCGCCGTTTTGATAATTTTTCTTGCAACCGGGTGAGCCGGAAATCTTACCGCAACGGAAGGGAGATTTGCGCTGGTCACATCCGGAATTTTTTCGCTTTTTTTCATTATCATAGTCAGCGGACCCGGCCAGAATTTTTCCGCAAGAATTTTTGCTTTTTCCGGAAATTCCGCAACGATATCTTCGAGCATCCCGATATCGGAAATGTGGACGATAAGGGGGTTATCTCCCGGGCGGCCCTTTGCTTTAAAAATATTTGCGCAGGCTTTTTCATCAAAAGCGTTTGCCGCAAGGCCATAAACGGTTTCCGTCGGAATTGCGACAAGGCCGCCGTTTTTTAAAATATTCGCGACGGCTTCGATTGCGCCTTCGTTTTTTGAATCAAAAAGCAAAGTTTCCATCTGTTTTTCTTCAATCCTCTTCTCCGCGGAGTTTTTCCGCCTGGTCATGGGCGCGCAAAGGTTCGATAAGTTCGTCGATTCCTCCGTTCATGACCGCATCGATTTTATAAATTGTAAGTCCGATTCTGTGGTCGGTAACTCTTCCCTGGGGGAAATTATATGTTCTTATGCGCTCGCTGCGGTCGCCGCTTCCAACCTGGGCTTTTCTGTCGGCGGCGCGGCTTTCATCAGCGGCCCGTTGTTTTTGTTCATAAAGCCGGCTGCGGAGCACCTTCATGGCTTTGTCCTTGTTTTTATACTGGCTTCGTTCGTCCTGACATTCAACGACCATTCCGGTGGGAATATGGGTTATGCGGATAGCGGAGCTTGTTTTGTTGATATGCTGGCCGCCGGCGCCGCTTGAACGGAAGGTGTCGATTTTAAGGTCGTTGGGGTCAATTTCAACTTCGACGTTTTCCGCTTCGGGAAGGACGGCAACGGTAACCGCAGAAGTCTGGATCTTCCCTTGGGAATCCGTTACCGGAACGCGCTGGACTCTATGGGTACCGCTTTCGAAACGAAACCTTCCGAAAACGCCTTCGCCCTCGACGGAATATGAAATTTCCTTATATCCGCCAAGTTCCGTCGGGTTTGAATAGATAACTTCGATTTTCCAGCCCTTTGAATCCGCATACATGGAATACATCCGGTAAAGATCTGAAGCAAAAAGAGCCGCTTCTTCCCCGCCTGTTCCGCTTCGAATCTCCATGATTACCGAACGGTCGTCGTCCGGATCCTTCGGGATAAGAAGAATTTTCAGCTCCTGCTCGCAGGATTCCATTGCGTTTTTGCTTTCCTCAAGCTGAATTTTCGCCATATCACGAAGTTCTTTGTCGCTTTCTTCGGAAAGAATTGTTTCCGCTTCTTCAAAATGGGCCTTTGCGGTTTTATATTCCTGATATTTTTCCGCAATTGGCGCAAGTTCCCTTTGGTCTTTGAGAAGCTTTGTATAAAGTTCGTTGTCGTTTATAACTTCCGGTTCATAAAGCCGAAGACCCGCCTGGCGCCAGCGTCTTTCGATATCCTCCAGTTTGTCAAACATTGGAGTTTACCTCCCGGATTATCTGTTTTATATTTTTTTCGGCTTTGCTGCGGGGAACTTCAACTTCGTGGCCGCATTTTTCACACCGAAGTTTAAAATCCATTCCGGAGCGCAGAACAACAAATCTTGCGCCGCCGCAGGGGTGGTTTTTTTTCATAAGAAGAATATCGCCGATTTTTACATCCATTTAAAAAAAGCGCTCCTTTCGCCAAAAAATATTTTTCTAATTTATTAATATAACATAATAAGGGGATTTTTGCAACAGAAGGGATTTTTGTTCCCTTTTTACTTTTGGACTGATGGGTTACATCTTTGGCAGTTTCACTAAGTATTGATGCAGGCCGAAAAATATGATAAAGTAAACTGAACGATAAATAAGAATTTGTAGGTGTGAATGATGAAAACTTTATATATGATTGGTGGCACTATGGGAGTTGGAAAAACAACTGTGTGCCAACAGCTCAAACAGGATTTACCGAATAGTGTATTTCTTGACGGAGATTGGTGTTGGG
>JAFSEN010000036.1 GCA_017435745.1 Oscillospiraceae bacterium | reverse complement strand
CCCGGCCCTCTGCTTAGAAGGCAGATGCTCTATCCAGCTGAGCTAACGGCGCAAGTTGGAGCGGATGAGGGGAATCGAACCCCCCTATCCAGCTTGGAAGGCTGGCATTCTACCAATGAATTACATCCGCATAACGCACGAGTTATTATAACAAATAAAAACAGATTTGTCAACCACCAAAATCCTTTTATTTTTTAAAAATTTCAAAAGAATTTTTTTAATATTGTCTTAAAAGAAAAAATGTAATATAATATTCACTATAATGAATAATTGTGCCCATTATTTACAGACAGTTAACCAAAGAAAAATAAAAAAAGATTATAATTTTCATTTGTATGAAAGGAGGCGCCGCGAATGAAAAACAAAAAATTTCTTTTTGCGGTAATTGCCGCGTTTCTTCTGATCGTTTTCTGCGGATGCGCAAACAGCGGCGAAAGCGATGAAGAAACAAACCCCGAAGAATTCAGCTATGATATGCTCGATATTTCTCTTGTTTCGGATGAAATTTATGAAAAACTCGGAATAAGCGATCTTACAAGAAAAAGCGTTTTAAAAGCCGAAGATAAAACTTTTCTTGAAGAACAGTTTTATCTTGATTTAAAAAACGTTGTTTCCTATGATATCCGCTATGCGGAAGGAAGCTACGGCGCTGCGGATGTGGCAATAATCCGCGTAAAAGAAGGAAAAGCGGAAGAAGTTATGGAATCCCTTGAAAACCGCAAGGACGACCGCATAAGCGAATTTCGTAATTATGACGTATATGATTCCTTCGATATTGCAATGGAAGCCGAAATTTATAAAGAAGGCGAACTTGTAATAATGCTTATGCTTTCGGAAGACGACAAAACAGCCGCAAAAGAAACCATAAGCTATTATCTCCCTTAATGCCGAAAGGAACGATATGGATAAAATCATAAGTTTTTGGGAAAAGCTTTCGAACAAAAAGAAAGGATTTTTGTTTATCGGGGCGGGAATAAGCTGCCTTGCGGGCTGTCTTGTTCTTTTGCTTTTTACGGAAAGCATTTTTTCAACGGTTCTGCTATATTTCTCTCTTGGATTTAATATAATAGGCCTGTATATCCTTATGTGGATAAAGGACAGGAGGGACAAAGATGACAAAAAGTGAAGTTCTTCGCAGAACATGGGTCGATATTTCTCTTGATGCGATTGAATATAACTTTAAAAAAATAAAGGCCCATGTGGGAAAATCAATGGTCATGGCCGTTGTAAAAGCCGACGCATACGGCCACGGCGACAGAATGACTGCGCCTTTTCTTGAAGATGCGGGTGCGGATTGGTTCGGTGTTTCAAATCTCGGCGAAGCTCTCGGAATCCGCGAAAGCGGCGTTACTAAACCGATTCTTATTTTCGGAAATACCCCTGCGGAATGTGTTCCGGATCTTGCAAAATGGAATATAACCCAGACAGCCTATTCTCTTCAATATGCAAAGGAACTTTCCGCAGAGGCGGAAAAACATGGTGTCTGTGTGGATATACACCTTAAATTCGACACCGGAATGGGAAGAATCGGCTTCGTATGTTCCGACGATAATTTCGATATTGCGGTTTCGGAAGCGGAAGAAGCTTCGAAACTCCCGAACATAAAAGTTACCGGATCTTTCACCCATTTTGCTTCCGCTGACGAACAGGATCCCGAAGGGGTTTTGTTCACAAAACTCCAGTTCGACCGTTTTTGCAGAGTCTGCGAAGCTCTTGAAGCAAGAGGGGTGGATGTGGGCATCCGCCATTGCTGCAACAGCGCGGCTGTGCTTTGCTATCCGGAAATGCATCTCGATATGGTCCGCCCGGGAATCATTCTCTATGGGCTTTATCCCGCATCCCACGAAGAGATGACCTGCAGGATAAAACTTAAACCGGCGATGGAACTTCGCACAGTCATAAGCATGACAAAGGATTATGAAAAAGGTTCCACCGTAAGCTACGGAAGAAGATTCACCGCTCCGAAAGATATAAAGGTCGCTTCCACCGCCATCGGTTATGCGGATGGTTACCACCGCCTTCTCACCAACAAGGGAAGAATGATAATCCGTGGAAAATATGCTCCTGTAATAGGAAGCATCTGTATGGACCAGACAATGCTCGATGTTTCCGATATTCCGGAAGCAAAGGAAGGCGACATTGTAACGGTTTTCGGAAAAGACGGCGAAGCCTTTGTTTCCGTTGATGAAGTTGCCGCCCTTGCCGGCACTATAAATTATGAAATAATCTGCGCAGTTTCGCGCCGCGTTCCAAGAAGATATTACAACCGCGGCGAAAACATACATAATCTTGACTACTCAAGGTGGAAGGAAAAATGAACTTTGAAATAAAACGTCTTTCCGAAAAAGATTCCTTTGCCGTTGCGGAAATTGAAAAACAGTGTTTTTCAAACCCGTGGAGCGAAGCAACTGTTTCTTCCGAAATAAAAAGCAGGTTTTCCGATTTCTTCGGCGCTTTTTCCGAAGAAAAACTTGTTGGTTATATCGGAGGAAGAACAATAGCGGAAGAAACCGAAATTTTCAACGTTGCGGTTTCCCCGGAATTCCGCAGAAAAGGAATTGCCAAAAGCCTTATTGAAAAATTTGTCGAAGCGGTCCGCAAAAAAGAAACCAGTGTGATTTTTCTTGAAGTTCGGGCAAGCAACCTTTCCGCAATTGCTCTTTACGAAAAATCCGGCTTTGTTTTCTGCGGAATCCGCAAAGATTATTACACAAATCCGAAAGAAAACGCGCTTTTGATGCGCCTTGCCTTTGACGGAACCCAGGAATATGAAGAATGGGACGATGATGAATAAAAAACCCCCGTGCTCAAAATGAGCACGGGGGTTTTGTTTTTTTACTGGAAATTATTTTGAAAGTTCTCTGAGGCAATGCTCACAGATGTTTTTGCCTTTAAATTCGGAAACACCGTCGGCGCTTCCGCAAAAGATGCAGGCAGGTTCATATTTTTTGAGCATAATTGCGTTGTCGTCAACGTATATTTCAAGGGCATCTTTTTCCTCGATATTGAGGGTGCGACGAAGTTCGATCGGCAAAACGATTCTTCCAAGTTCATCGACTTTTCTAACGATTCCGGTAGATTTCATATTGCGGTCCCTCCCATTATTTTACAAATCAGCACCTTCAATATACAGGAACTTCATTTTTTTGTCAAGATAAAACAAAGGTCGCGAAAAAACTTTACAAAATATTAAAAATTAGAAAAAAGAGGAAAAACATGGGAAAATTCTTTTTTTCTGCGGTTATTATATCAATATTGTTCGGCGCAGCAAGCGGAAATCTCCGCCGGGTTTCAAACGCCGCACTTGAAAGTTCAATGCAGGCGGCGGAACTTTCTCTCGAACTTCTCGGTTCCCTCTGTTTCTGGAGCGGGATAATGGAAGTTGCGGAAAAAAGCGGTTTTGCGGAAATCATCAAAAAAATCCTCCGGCCGCTGCTTGCGTTGTTTTTTCCTTCTCTGAAAAAAGAGGAAAAAGCAATGGAAGCGATATCCATGAACGCCGCAGCAAATCTTCTCGGCCTTGGAAATGCCGCAACTCCTCTTGGAATTTCCGCAATGCGGGAACTCAGCCGAATTTCCGGTTTTTCTTCAGCGGCAACAAAGGAAATGGTGTGTTTTGTGGTTATGAATACGGCTTCGCTCCAGCTTGTTCCCACAACAATAGCATCAATAAGGCTTGGATCCGGCGCGGAAAATCCGCTTGATATTCTTCCGGCGGTCTGGTTCACAAGTTTCTTTTCGCTGATGATAGGTATGGCTGCGGCAAAAATCGGTTTTCCGGGAGAAAAGAAAAAATGGAAATGAATTTTGTTGTTCCGGCAATAATTGCGGCGATAATCGGCTTTGGGCTTTATAAAAAGGCCGACGTTTTCGGTTTGTTTATAAAAGGCGCGAACGAAGGAATAAAATCCGCCTTTACAATTCTTCCTTCCCTTTGTTTTCTTATGACGGCGGTGGGTATGCTTAGAGAAAGCGGTATTCTTGAATGGATAACGGGTTTTATTGCCCCCGCGGCGGAAAAAATCGGTTTTCCGGCTGAAATAATGCCCCTTGCTCTAATACGTCCGTTTTCCGGTTCCGCCGCTTTGGGGTATTATAAAGAACTTTCGGAAAATCTCGTACCGGGTTCTTTTGCGGAAAAAGCTGCTTCCGTCCTTATGGGCGGAAGCGAAACAACTTTTTATACCGTTGCGGTATATTACGGCGCCATCGGAATAAAAAAGGGCAGGAACACAGTTCCTGCCGCGCTTTCGGCGGATGTTGCCGCCGCAATATTAAGTATTTTTGCCGTCAATCTGTTTCTGTAATTTGAATATCCCCGATGCTTTCGGGAACTTCGATAAAAGATCGGCGGTATTTTTCCATAAGGTAATTTGCGTAAATCGCGTTTGCGACCGAATAATACGGAAGAACCCAGACAAGGGGAATTACCAAAAGCGAAAAGATCCACCAACCGATAAACGAAAAGCGAAAGCTGATTATTTCAATATGGCGGCCTTTTGTTGCTCTTGCCGAAAGAACGAAGGAACGGTGGATCCCGTTTCCTGCTGCCCGGTAATAAGCCGCAAGGCTCCAGCGCAGGGAAAAAATTATTGCAAGAGAAACCGAAAATGTTATTATCGTTACCGCAAGAAAACCGAGTATTATTCTTAACATTTCGGAACTGCGGTTTTCCTCGGTAAAAACGGTTTCAGCAAACCAAAGAAGCGCCGCGCCCGGAACGATTGCCGCGGAAAACAAAACCGCATACCGTACCATGAACATAACGGAAAAAACAATTGAACCGAAAAATTTTTTTGCGGAAGAAAACATATCGAACAAAAGCGAAATGCTTTCGTCCTTTCCTTCGGCAAAAGCAAGGTGGAGCTTTGCATAGCCCAGAAGAAGGGGAGGAACAAAGGTTATCCACAAAAAAGATATTACTGCCTGAA
The DNA here is from genome assembly GCA_017435745.1 of Oscillospiraceae bacterium. Classification (GTDB taxonomy): domain Bacteria; phylum Bacillota; class Clostridia; order Oscillospirales; family Ruminococcaceae; genus UMGS1668. The sequence continues at coordinate 12,540 of JAFSEN010000036.1, read as the reverse complement.
TAATTGCGGTTTCAGGGGAATAAAAAATTTCTTCTGAATTTCCCGGCAAGGCGGAGATTCCGGCAAAAATAAGGGTAAGAACCGTTTCCGCCGCCGCAATGAAAATACAGACAAGTATTATCGTTACGGCGGAAGCGGTGGATCTTCCTCCGCAAAAGCGGACAGCCCTTTTTGCATCGCCTTTAATTATTCGAAAAAGTTCCATTCCCGTTCCTCCTCGGAAAGCTGGGGTTCTTCGTCTTCCTCGCGGTTTTCAAAAGGCAAGCTTGAAATAACTTCAAAACATTGGTCGTGCATCCACATGGAAACGGAAGTGCTGAGGGTGTATCCGCAACCGCTGCCAGAAGCCCAATAGCGCATTTCCTGTCTTGGATATCCGCACATAGCGCAAAGCCCCATTATAACAGTTCCGTGGGTGATAACGGCGGTTTCGATAAGATGATTTTTTGACATATCGTGGATTATATCATCAAAAGCGCAGGCGATTCGGTCTCCGAATTCGTCGGATTTTTCTCCGTTCGGCGGCGGGCATTTTCCTTCGACCCAACCGATGAAAGCGGGGTTTTCAAGAAGTTCCGCAATGGGTTTTCCGTCAAAATCTCCGAGATCGCATTCCCGGAGCTCGTCCATAATTTCAACGGCGGTTTCCGGAAAAAGAATATCGGCTGTCTGTCTGCAGCGGATAGAAGGGCTGCAATAAACCTTTTCGGCATAAGGGTACTGGTAGGTATCCATAAGCTCACGGAGCTCCTCTGCTCCTTCCGGGGTAAGAGCGGGGTCGCTTTTACAACCGAGGCATATTTTCTTTTCCGGGTCTTCTGCCATTCCGTGGCGGATAAGATGAATTCTGTAAGTTACCATAATTCCTCCTGAAAAATACTTTACAAAATGTATGAAAAAGTTTATACTATACAAACAGTAATCAAAAAAAGGTGGATTTTATATATGAAATCGGATTTTCCGCGCGTTCTGTCGCTTTTAAGAAAAGAAAAAGGAATAAGCCAGAAAGAAGCAGCAAGTCAGCTTGGCGTTTCCCAAGCGCTGCTTTCCCATTATGAAAAGGGAATCCGTGAATGCGGTCTTGATTTTCTTGTGCGTGCGGCGGATTTTTACGGCGTTTCCGCGGATTATCTTCTTGGAAGAAGCGCAGACCCGGACGGAATGACTCTTTCTGTTGAAGATATTCCGGAACCGGACGCAGCCGGAAAAGAAAATACCCTTTCCGGTGCTGGCGTTCTTCCCGTTATCAACAAAAAACTTATTGCAAACTCCCTCAACGTTCTTTTTGATCTTCTTTCAAAAAGCGGAAGCAAGGAGCTTACAAAACAGGTTTCCGGATATCTTATGGCGGCGGTTTACCGTATGTTCAGAATTATATACTCTTTCAGCCCGAAAAACAATATGAACACCTTCAGCGTTCCCTCTTCCTGCGCTCTCGAATATGCGGATTCCTATATGAAAACCTGCGAAGCAGGAACAAAAAAACTTGAAGGCGATCCTTCTGTAAAGGAAGAAAACATAACCCTTTCTTCCGAAACTCTTGCAAGAAACTATCCGCTTTTTGCTTCAAGCCTTTTCAGCCTCATTAAAAACTGCGAGGACAATATGAATAAGTGATAAGCTTATTTTAACATGTAAAGGCATGAAATTAAACCCGAATAATGTAAAAAAATCTTTGCAGCGGCAATTTTATGCCGCTGTTTTTTTGTTTAATACAATGTTTACTTCTTATCAATTGACAAAGAAAGGCTTTTTGTATTATATTATAAAGTAGAATATTATAGATTAAAAAGGAGGCGTCCGCGTTTATGAAAAAAATTATTCTTGCCGCTGCTGCGGCAATGCTTTCTCTTGCTTTTTCCGGCTGCACTTTTTTTGAAGCGGACACCGAAGCTTTGATGCATCCTCCGCTTATGACCGGGGAACAGGAAAAACTCAACGCCGCCCTTACCGAAGTTATCGGCGAAAACTATGAACTTAAATATCCAAAAACGGGCGATGTTAACTCCGCCTTTGTTTTTCGCGATCTTGACGGCGACGGAACGGAAGAAGCAATGGCGTTCTATTCTCTTGCGGATAAAAGCACAAGAATAAACTTACTTAAAAAGGATGGAGATTCCTGGCTTTCGGTATATGAAGCGGCGGGTTTTTACGGCGATATCGAAAGCGTAAACTTTGCCGAACTTGACGAAAACAACTGCGTAATGGTAATAAAATGGGAACAGGAAGCCGGAATCTACCGCTATCGGGACGAAAGGCTTGAAACCGTTTTTAAAGTAAACGGCGAAGGCGCGGATATCGTCGATATGAACGGCGACGGATTTAAAGAGGTTGTTCTTTTCGACGGAAGTTTAAGCGGACGCACGATTGTAAATATTATCCACAGCTACGAAGGTTCGATTTCCGTAACCGAGGATATTTCAATCTATTCCGGATATGACGACATATATTCAAAAACCGTAGGAGCCCTTTATTCAGTTTATTATCAGGAAGATGAAAACGGAAACGAAGGAATTCCTTCCGTAAGCAACACCGAAGGAAGAAAAGAAAACAGATATTTCTATTTCCTTGATTCCGAAATATATGAAGGCGTTTATCTTACCGAAATGATTGCTCTTGAAGGAAACACCGCCAAAAGATATCTGATTGCGGATTTCATTGAATCCGAAGAGGAAGAAACAGAAGAAGAGGAAGAACAAGGAATAATCGTGATCCTTGGAAAAAGCTATGGAAAACGCGGAATTTTCTTAAGGAACACAAAGGCGGTCTGCACCGATATAAACGGCGACGGGCTTGTGGAACTTCCAGTGGAATTCCGCGAAGATTATGCCCGGGAAGCGAGCGACAAAATTTTCTATCTTCAGTATATGAGATGCAACGGAGCTGTCGCATATCCTATGGAAAACGGCGTTTTAAATTTTGAAAACGGATATTTCTTTTCCGTTCCGGAAAACTGGAACGAAAAAATTTCCGTAAGCAAAGGAACTTCTTTCGACGAACTTATATTCACCGATTCCGAAACCGGGGAAGTTGTTTTCGAAATTTATGCAGTAATGAAAAGCGATTACCAGGATAAATACGAAGATTATATCCTTGCTTCCGAAGACGAAACAAAAAATTATTACGTAAAATCTGCGGTTGGGGAAGAAAGCGAATTTTTCCTCGATCCTGAAAGCTATGAAGAACGATTTATTATGATATCAGCACGGGAGGAATGATTGAATGAAAAAAATTCTTGTTTGTGAAGATGAAGACGCTATCCGTGAATTTGAGGTTATAACTTTGCGCCGTGCGGGATACGAAGTTGTGGATGCTTCCTGCGGAGAGGACGCAATTAAATATTTTGAGGCTTCTCCAAACGATTTCAGCGTTGTGCTTCTTGATATAATGATGCCCGGAATCGATGGATTTGCGGTTTGCCAGCAGATCAGAAAAAAGAGCAGCACCGTTGGGATCATAATGCTTTCCGCAAAATCTCAGGAAATGGATAAGGTAACCGGCCTTATGCTCGGCGCGGACGATTATGTTACAAAACCTTTTTCCCCAAGCGAACTTACCGCAAGGGTTGACGCAATTTGCAGAAGAATTTCCGTAACACCGGAAAACGCGCACAACGACGAACTTTCCTCCGGGCCTTTTAAACTTAACCTTATAAGCAGAACCCTTACCAAAAACGGAAACCCAATCGATCTTACCCAGGTTGAATTCCAGCTTATGGAACTTTTTATGGGCAACGAAGGCGTTGCGCTTGAAAGAAAAAACATTCTTGAACGGATCTGGGGCGAAAGCTATAACGGTGACGATAAAATCGTTGATGTAAATATAAGAAGACTCCGTATGAAAATTGAGGAAGAACCTTCAAACCCCGCCCATCTCCAAACCGTCTGGGGCTTTGGCTATAAATGGATGGCATAAAATAAATGCGCCCCTTGTTAAAGGGGAGAGGGCCACATCGCATAAGCGGTGGCGAGGGGATTCAGCAATGAATTTTTCAGAGCAAAATTTGGCATTTTTTTTGAAAGGAGGGCGCCGGAAAAATGGCAGTAAAAAAGATTACAAAACGCTGGATTTTCAACAGTTTCGGCGTCATTCTTGTAATTCTTATAGCGCTTGAAATGGTAATTTCTTTTTCGATAAAGGATTATTATTACGGAAGCGCCGAAAGAGTTGTTTATTCCCAGGCGGAAACAGTTTCCGGTCTGCTTTCAAAATATTATTCCGAAGGCACCGGCGATTATGAAGATTATTTCCGCGGAATAGTAACTTCTTTTGAAAAACGAAACATAATGGAACTTATGGTAATTTCCGAAAACGGAAAAATTGCCCTTACGTCAAGCGGGTTTTTGCCGAACGAGGATTCCTTGACCCCGGATTGCTTCGAAGCGGAAAAATCTCTTGAAAAAACCGCCGAATATATCGGAAAGGTCAACGGGGAAAAAGTTTTGTCGGTAACGGTCGTTCCGGAAGGCAGCACGGAAAATTTCAGCGCATTCCGCATTGTAACTTCTCTTGAAAAAGTCGATTCGCAGATAAGCATTCTGATTATCGGTTCAAGCGTAATCTGCGCGGCAATAATTTTCTTTGTTGCTGTTTCCGGTTCGTTCTTTATGAATTCAATTGTAAAACCGGTGGGCGAAATCGGCGAAGCCGCAAAAAAAATTGCCGAAGGCGATTTTAATGCAAAAATTGTAAAAAACACCGATGATGAAATCGGCGATCTTTGCGATACAATAAACTATATGGCGGACGAGCTCGGCGCAACCGAAAGAATGAAAAACGATTTCATCTCTTCCGTTTCCCATGAACTTCGAACCCCTCTTACGGCGATAAAAGGCTGGGCGGAAATGCTCGAAGATTCTTCGAAGGATGATTCCATCGACAGTGCAACCCTTCAAAGGGGAATGGGGGTTATAATCGGCGAAACCGAAAGGCTTTCCGTAATGGTGGAGGAACTTTTGGATTTCTCCCGTCTTCAAAGCGGAAGAATGGTCCTCCAACCCATGAAACTGGATATAATTGCGGAACTTTCCGAAGCTGTTCTTACTTTTGAACAGCGCGCTATCCGCGAGAAAAAAGACCTTATTTATAACGAAAACGACGATATAATCGCCGTTACCGGCGACAAAAACAGGCTCCGTCAGGTTTTTGTCAATATAATCGACAACGCGCTTAAATACAGCGACGAAGGCGGTTCCGTAACGATTTCAACCCTTCGGAGCGAAAACGGCTTTGTTGATATCGTTGTAAAAGATACCGGAATCGGAATTCCGGCGGAACAGCTTGAAAAAGTAAAAACAAAATTCTTCAAAGGCAACGCCACCCGCCGCGGAAGCGGAATCGGTCTTGCGGTTGCTGATGAAATAATAAGAATGCATGGCGGCGAAATACTGCTCGACAGCGTTGAAGGTGAAGGAACAACCGTCACTATCCGCCTTCCCATAGATAAATAACAAAAAGGAGAAAATATGGAACAAAACGAAAAACAGACCTGCGCAATAAAAACTTCCGTCGGCGGCCAGGCTCTTCTTGAAGGAATAATGATGAAAGGCCCGGTAAAAAGCGCAATGGCGGTAAGAAAACCAAACGGCGAAATCGATCTTTCCGTCTGGGACACAAAACAGCTTACCGGTGTACGCAAAATTCCTTTTATAAGAGGAACCTTCAACTTTATCGACACCCTTATAAAAGGTTACGATTGCCTTATGAAATCCGCCGAAATTTCCGGCCAGGAAGAAGAACCGGACAAGTTTGAACTTTGGCTCAACAAGGTTTTCGGAAAAGCTGCCGGCGCGGTTTTCAGCACCGTTATCACCCTTGTGGCCGCGGTTCTCGCAATCGGACTTTTCTTCGGAATTCCTGCGCTGATTGCCGGATTTGCCGGAAATTATATTGAAAACAAAGTTGCCCTTTCTGCAATAGAAGGAATCATAAAAATCGCCATGTTCCTTGTCTATATAATCGGCGTTTCAAAAATGAGCGATATCCACCGCACTTTTATGTATCACGGCGCGGAACACAAAACAATTTTCTGCTATGAAAAAGGGCTTGAACTTACCGTTGAAAACGTAAGAAAACAACAGCGTTTCCACCCCAGATGCGGAACAAGCTTCCTCCTTATCGTTCTTGTTGTAAGCATTCTTGTTTCTTCCGTAATAACCTGGGAAAATGTTTTCATCCGCGTTCTTTTAAAGATACTTATGCTTCCGATCACCGTCGGAATCTCTTACGAGATTATTAAGTTTGCCGGAAGACACGACAACTGGCTTACAAAAATAATTTCCGCCCCGGGGCTTTGGTTCCAAAATTTCACCACCCAGGAACCGGACGACAGCATGATCGAAATTGCAATCGCGGCGGTAAAACCTGTTCTTCCCGAAAACCCGGAGGATGCTGCATATTGATGAAAGTTAAAGAAGCTTTTATAAAAACCGAAAAGCGCTTTGTTGAGGCAGGGGTGGATTCTCCTGCCTTTGAAGTTTCCGTGCTGATGGAAGATCTTCTTTCCCTTCCAAGAAGGCCGGAGTTTTCCGTTCCGGAAAGGGAACTTTCTTCCGAAGAGGAAGAAAAACTTTTTTCTGCGGCTGAAAAAAGAGCGGGGGGATATCCGCTCCAGTATATAATCGGAAACTGGGAATTTTTCGGAAGAAAATTCTTTGTAGGCGAAGGGGTCCTTATCCCAAGGCCGGAAACGGAGCTTCTCTGTGAATTTGTGCTGAAACATTATTCAAGAAGCATGCCGCCGAAAATAATCGATCTCTGCTCCGGTTCCGGATGCATTGCCATAACTTTGGCGAAGGAACTTTCCGGCGCCGATGTGACCGCCGTGGAGCTTTTTGAAGAAGCTTTCGAATATCTTGAAAGGAACAATATCTTCCACGGAAACGCCGTAAAAACGGTAAAAGGCGATGCCCTTGCGCCCTTCGGAAACTTCGACTGCATTGTTTCAAATCCGCCCTATATAACCGGCGAAGAGATGAAAGAGCTCCAGACAGAAGTTACCTTCGAACCAAAAACAGCTCTTTTCGGCGGAACGGACGGACTTGATTTTTACCGCGCTATCGCAAAAAACTGGTACCCAAATCTTAACGAAGGCGGAATAATCGCCTTCGAAATAGGCGACACCCAGGGAAAATCCGTTTCCGAAATCCTTTCGGAGAACGGCTATAAAAACCCGGAAGTCATAAAAGATTACGAAGGCCGCGACAGAGTTGTTGCCGCAATAAAGATGTAATAAAAAAAGCAGGACGGAAGTCCTGCTTTTTTTGCGGCATATTTTACGAAAAAAATCAAAAACTAAACCCTAAAGAAAAAAAGAAAAGGTGATTTTTTGAAAAAATACGTTATCTCGGTGGATCCTGCCGCAGCAAAATTTTATGAAACCATCGCCAGAAGGACAGGCACAAAAACGGAAGATATAATGGCTTCGACCCTTTTTAAATTTGCCGGAGAACTTTCGGTAAAAGCGGTTCTTGAAAAGGAACTTCCGAAAAGCTGAACAAAATATTGTAAAAATTTACGGTATGCGCTATAATTATCATAGAAATTTGTACGTTAGATAAGGCGATGAATATATGAGAATTTTAGCGATCGAATCTTCCTGCGACGAAACCGCCGCCGCAATTATTGAAGACGGAAGAAAAATAATTTCCTCGGTAATCAACACCCAGGTTGCGGAACACGGTCTTTACGGCGGGGTTGTTCCGGAAATTGCTTCCCGCCGCCATGCGGAAAACATTGTCGGAGTTGTGGAAAAAGCTCTTTCCGACGCAGAAATGACCATTGGAGAAGTGGATAATATTGCGGTAACCGCCGCCCCGGGGCTTATTGGCGCTTTGCTTGTCGGAGTAAACTTTGCAAAAGGCCTTTCTCTTGCAACCGGAAAAAAACTTATTCCGGTCCACCACCTTAAAGGTCATATCGCGGCAAACTATCTTGCCCATCCGGAACTTAAGCCTCCGTTCCTTTGCCTTGTTGTTTCCGGCGGCCACAGCCATATTGTTGAAGTTTCCGATTATACAAAATTCCGTATCCTTGGAAAAACCCGCGACGACGCCGCAGGCGAAGCTTTTGACAAAGCCGCAAGGGCGATGGGCCTTCCCTATCCGGGCGGAGTTTTTCTCGATAAAAAATCCAAGGAAGGCAACCCGAAAGCTTTTAAACTTCCGAAACCGAAAGTTGAAGGCTGCCCTCTTGATATGAGTTTTTCCGGACTTAAAACCGCCGTTGTGAATATACTGCATAATGCAGAGCAGCGCGGCGAAGAAATTAATATTCCCGATCTTTGCGCATCCTATCAGGATGTTATTTGCCATGCTCTTGTTGACAGAGTTATGCTTGCGGCCAAGGAAGGCGAATATAAAACAATCGTTGCTGCGGGCGGTGTTTCCGCAAACAGCGGCCTTCGCTCACTTCTTGAAAGGGAATGCAAACGCCGCCATCTGGATCTTTTTGTTCCGCCGGTTGAACTTTGCGGGGATAATGCGGCCATGATTGGTTCCCAGGCTTATTACGAAGCTTTGGCAGGACATTTTGCGGATCTTTCGCTCAACGCAAGACCCACTATGCCCATTGATGAGGATTTTGAATAAAATGCGTTTTAAAAAAGGATGTTTTGCAGCTGTAAATTCAAATAGTTGCAAATATCCTTTTTTGTTTACTATAAAATTCTATATTATGCAATTTTTAAATAAAAATCCTGCAAAATTCTATTGCAAATAAATTCTTTTGGTGTATAATAAAAACCATAAAAGTCTTTTACGGAAAGGAGCTGTCAAACCGATGACCAACAACTCTCATGTACTTGAATGGATCGAAGAAATGAAAGCCCTTGTAAAACCCGACAAAGTTGTCTGGGTGACAGAAGGGGAAGAACAGATAAAGGCTCTTAAAGCAGAAGCCGTTGCTACCGGACTTATGGAGGAACTTAACCCGGAAAAACTTCCGGGATGTCTTCTTCACAGAACAAAACCCAACGACGTTGCAAGGGTCGAAGCAAGAACTTTCATTTGCACCACAAAAAAGGAAATGGCCGGCCCTACCAATAACTGGGTCGAAAAGGATGAAATGTATGCCCGGCTCCGTCCCCTTGCGGATGGCGCGATGAAAGGCAGAACCATGTATGTTGTACCCTATTCCATGGGACAAATCGGTTCTCCTTTCGCAAAAATCGGAATCGAGCTTACCGACAGCATCTACGTTGTTCTCAATATGGAAATTATGACCAGAATGGGCCAAAAAGCTCTTGACCAGCTCGGCGATTCCGCCGATTTCGTAAAAGGCCTCCATTGTTCTCTTGATGTTGATGAGGAACAGAGATACATAGTCCAGTTCCCGGAAGACAATACTATATGGTCCCTTAACTCCAACTACGGCGGTAACGTCCTTCAGGGCAAAAAATGCTTCGCTCTCAGAATCGCTTCCTGGCAAGGCTGGAAAGAAGACTGGATGGCGGAGCATATGCTCATCCTCGGAATTGAAAACCCGAAAGGCGAGATAAAATATGTAACGGCGGCGTTCCCTTCCGCTTGCGGAAAAACAAACCTTGCAATGCTGATTCCGCCGGAACTTTATCAGAAAAAAGGCTATAAAGTCTGGTGCGTGGGCGACGATATTGCCTGGCTCCGAATCGGAAAAGACGGACGCCTTTGGGCGGTTAACCCGGAAAACGGCTTTTTCGGCGTAGCTCCCGGCACCAACAAAAAATCCAACCCCAACGCCCTTGCCGCGACAATGAAGAACACAATTTTCACAAACGTTGCGCATAATCTTGATGACAACACCGTCTGGTGGGAAGGCCTTGACAAAAACCCGCCGGAAAACGCAATAGATTGGAAAGGCAACCCCTGGAACGGTTCTTCCGCAACGGAAAAAGCCGCCCACCCCAACAGCCGCTTTACCGCACCGGCAAAGAACTGCCCCTGCGTAAGCCCTAAATTTGACGACCCGGAAGGTGTTCCGATTTCCGCAATGATCTTCGGCGGAAGAAGAGCAAAAACCGCTCCGCTGGTATATCAGTCCCGTGACTGGAAACACGGAGTTTTCGTCGGTTCAACAATGGCTTCCGAAACCACTGCCGCAGCCGCAGGCGCGGTTGGCGTTGTTCGTCGCGACCCGATGGCAATGCTTCCTTTCTGCGGTTACCACATGGCGGATTATTTCCAGCATTGGCTCGATATGGGCGAAAAACTCGGCGACAAAGCTCCGAAAATTTTTAACGTAAACTGGTTCAGAACCGACGACGAAGGCCATTTCATCTGGCCCGGATTCGGCGATAATATGAGAGTGCTCATGTGGATTCTCGGACGCTGCGACGGTTCTGCCGATGCAGTTGAAACCGAAATCGGCTATGAACCGAACCCCGAAGATATCGACATCGAAGGTCTTGATATCGATAAAGAAACCCTTGCGGGCCTTCTTTCGGTAGATAAGGATCTTTGGAGAACCGAAGCGGAAGGAATCCGCGAATTCTATAAAAAATTCGGCGAAAAACTTCCCGCGGAACTTATGGCGGAACTTGAAAAACTTGAAAAAAATCTTGAATAATACTCCCCGTGCTCAAACAAAAAACTCCCGTGCTCAAAAAGAGCGCGGGAGTTTTTTTATTGCAAATAAACCGGTTTTATTAAAGAATTTTTTCTCCTGCAATTGCGGGAACAGCGCCGTCTTCAATGGGGCTTACAAAGCCGGATTTTGTTTTGATAAGGAATTCCGCCTTTGCTTCTGCAAGAAGTTCCGGGTTTTCGAAAAGATCGACTGCAGTAGCTGCAATTACCTTCGCCGCAAGATTCATTCCCTTTTTGGCAATGGTGGATTTACCCATGGAAACAACCTGCCAGCTGTGGCCGGGAATTCCGCTTGTCCAGGTTGCGGTGTTGATCTGGGCGGTGGGGGTCTGCCAGCTTACGTCGCCGACATCGGTGGAACCGGGAAGAGTAACTTCGCTGTGATAAAGTGGCATAAGAAAATCGTTCTGTGCCTTTTCTCCGCCGTTTGTTTTTTTGTCAACAAATGCGGCGATTTCGCTGCTGAAATTGGAAGCAAAGCCCGGAAGGCCTTCGGTAAGATAGGTCTTTTTAAGTTCTTCAGCAAAGCAAAGTTCTTCTTCGGTATATTCCGGAAGTTCGGTTTCCTCGAAGTTTTTGAACATCGCTTTTTCAAGAACGGAGTTTGGAACAACATCGGCGGTTCCGTCTATAAAACGGCGTTTAAGGGTCGTTCCGGTCATAAGCGCGGCGCCTTTTGCAATATCCTCGACTCTTGCAAGAAGAGATTTTACCTTTGCAACGGTGTCGGAACGGACCATATAAAGAACCTGGGCGGTGGGCTGAACAACGTTCGGCGAAATTCCGCCCGCATCGGTTATGGAATAATGGATCCTGTCGCTGGGCGGCATATGTTCGCGAAGGAACTGAACGCCGATGTTCATAAGTTCAACCGCATCAAGAGCGCTGCGTCCCATATGAGGGCATCCTGCCGCATGTGCGGCAACGCCTTCAAACTTATATTCAACCTGGACACAGGCAAGATAGGAACCGCTTGTAACCTGGTTGGAATCGTCCGGGTGCCATGTAAGAGCCGCATCAAGACCATAGAAAAGATTCTGCTTTGCCATAAAAGCTTTTCCTGCTCCGCCTTCTTCGCCGGGGCAGCCATAGAAAATAACGGTTCCGGAACCTTCGCCTTTTTCCTCAAGATACTTTTTTACTGCATAAGCGGCGGAAAGGGAACCTGCACCGAGAAGGTTGTGTCCACAGCCGTGGCCGCTTCCGCCAAGAATAAGTTCATCGTGAACCGCAAGACCGCTTTTTTGTGAAAGCCCGGAAAGCGCGTCAAATTCACCGAGAATTCCGATAATCGGTTTTCCGCTTCCAAAAGTTCCGGAAAAAGCAGTTTCAACTCCCGCAAGACCGGTTTCAACCTTGAAACCGAGCTTTGCAAGAAGAGCTTTATAAGCTTCTGCGGATTTGTGCTCTTTAAGAGAAATTTCGGCATATTCCCAGATTTTGTCGGAAAGTTCTTCAAAAATCCCTTTGTTTTCGTCAATATATGCGTAAAGTTCTTTTTTATCCATTTTAAAACGCTCCTTAAAAAAAAAACGGGCGACCGCAATGGTCGCCCGTTACGGGAAAATCAATACAAAACTTTGCTGAGGAAGTCTTTTGTTCTGGGGTTCTGGGGGTGGTTAAAAATTTCATCGGGCGTGCCTTCTTCGGCAACAATTCCGCCGTCAATGAAAACGACTCTGTCGCTTACTTCTTTTGCAAAGCCCATTTCGTGGGTTACGATAACGGAAGTCATGCCGGTTTTAACAAGTCCCTTGATAACTTCAAGAACTTCGCCAACCATTTCCGGGTCAAGGGCGGAAGTGGGTTCGTCAAAAAGCATTACGTCCGGTTCCATTGCAAGGGCGCGAACGATTGCAAGACGCTGTTTTTGTCCGCCGGAAAGGCTTGTTGCGCTTTCGCTTGCTTTTTCAGCAAGACCGACTCTGTTAAGAAGTTCCATTGCCTGCTCGTTTGCTTCGGCTTTGGATTTCTTTTT
>JAFSEN010000035.1 GCA_017435745.1 Oscillospiraceae bacterium | reverse complement strand
CGTCACTCGTGCAAAGGAAGTTCGCGCTATGGCTGAGAAGATGATCACTATTGGTAAAAACAGTGACCTTCATTCCAAACGTCAGGTTTATGCTTTCGTAACCAAGGAAGCAGTAGCAAAGAAACTCTTTGACGAGATCGCACCTAAATATGCCGAAAGAAACGGCGGTTACACCAGAATCATTAAGATTGGACCTCGCCGCGGCGACGCAGCAGAGATGGCAATCATCGAACTTGTGTAATTATTAGAGCATAATTCTTAAGAAATGCCTCCGGAGAGATCCGGAGGTATTTTTTTGCTATGAAAAAATACAGAAGAGTGGAACGAATTACCGCATAATTTCAGATGGGTAAAGATTTGTTTTCGTCAAACAAAAAAGAGGTGTCTTTATGACACCTCTTTTTTGTTATTCGTTTATAAAAAATGATGGAACAAGATTATGCGGATGATTATCGCTGATTACTTTTTCGATATGTAAAACAATTTCGGAAAGAGATTTTACGGAAAGATTTTTATCATATATCATAGTTTCCGCCCACATATATTCAGGGTTGTCACGGTCAGCAAATCCGCCGCCTCCCAAAGATTCCGCTTGTTTTTCAACAGGAGTATATTCAAACCAGAGAATGGATTCAACGCATCCGCCGTTTTCAAACAGAATATTTAAAAAATCTTTCCAATTGCGAAAAATAAAATCGGAACAGACAGAATTTTCAGCAATGAATCTTTCGATTTCCGGATTCAAAGGTATCACCTCGCTTTGGAATCATTATAGCACAGGAAAAAAATTTGTATACCCTGTTTTGACAAAAATTTCAAAGGCTTGTCTGTATTATTTAATACAGACAGGCTTTTTTTATTTGGAGGTGAAAAAATTGCCGGTGGAAATTGATATTGATGAAAAAAGCGTTACCGCTTATATTTCCGGTGAAATCGACCATCACAATGCCGCAAAGCTCCGGAATGACATCGATTCTGCGGTGGAAAATGCATATCCGGAAGCGCTTATTCTGGATTTCGGAGGAGTTACATTTATGGATTCTTCCGGAATCGGGCTTGTTCTTGGAAGATACAGACTTATGCAGGACCTTTCCGGAAAGGTGATAATTGAAAACGCGCCGAAAAACATTGCAAAAGTTTTTAAAATGGCGGGAATAGAAAAATTGATCAATGGAGAAGAAAGGAAGTGAAAATAAAAAATGAAACCCATAAATGAAATGAAGCTGAGTTTTGAAAGCAGATCATGCAACGAGAGCTTCGCAAGAAGTTCCGTGGCGGCTTTTGTTGCAGTTCTCGACCCGAACGTCGAGGAACTTTCGGACATAAAAACTGCGGTTTCGGAAGCTGTGACGAATTGTATAGTGCATGGATACAAGGAGAAAATCGGAACGGTTTACATAAACGCAAAAATATTCGAGGGAGCGTGCGTGAAAATCAGCATAAAAGACAAGGGCTGCGGAATTGCGGATATAAAAAAAGCGATGGAACCTCTTTATACAAGCTGTGAAACGGGGGAAAGGGCAGGCCTTGGTTTTTCGATTATGGAATCGTTTATGGATAAAATACATGTAAGGTCGAAGCCTGGAAAAGGCACATGCGTTACCCTTGAAAAAAGAATCGTTTCGAAAGGAAAATAAGTATGTCAGTGGTAAAAATTGCTGACAACCGGGTTGACAGAGAAGTTTATATAGAGGAGAATCTTGGGCTCGTTCATTCCTGTGCTCACCGTTTTGCCGGAAGGGGAATAGAATATGAAGATCTTTTTCAGGCGGGCTGTATGGGGCTTGTGAAGGCATTTGATGCCTTTGACAATGAGAGAGGAGTGCGGTTTTCAACCTATGCTGTTCCTGTAATTTTGGGGGAAATGCGGCGACTTTTCAGGGACGGCGGAACGGTTAAAATCAGCAGAAGCCTTAAAGAACTTTCGGTAAAAACCACAAGGGAAAGAGAAAATTTTATTCTTAAAAAAGGAAGGGAACCGACAATTTCCGAGCTTGCGGCTTTGCTTGAAGTTACGGAAGAAAGCGTTACGGAAGCGCTTTGCGCAGCGTCGCCGGTTGTTTCGCTGACTATCGGAGAAGATGAAGGCGGGGGACAATCGGATATTCCGGTGGATTCTCCGGAAGAGCAGATTACCGAAAAACTTTCTGTTATAAAAGCGGTTTCGGATCTTGATGAAAAAGACCGGATGCTCATAAAACTTCGATATTATGAAGGCAAGACCCAGACCCAAACCGCGAAGATGCTCGGAATGACACAGGTGCAGGTTTCGAGAAGAGAGAAAAAGATTCTTGAGGTGCTAAGGAAGGAACTTACCTGCTGAACAGATTAAATATCAATTCGGCGCATTGATAAAAGGAAAAAGAGATTAAATAAGCCAAAAGATTTTGGCGAACAAAAAGCCAAATTGCGGTTTTCCTTCCAAATTCGTTTTTTATCGCGGTAAGAGCGGCAGTGCAGGGACTGTAGATGAAATAGAAAAGAAGGAATGAAATTCCGGAAATCTTTCCGAAAAGCTGTGGAATATTTTCTGAAAGAGAGATTAGAGAAAAAAGAGCAGCTTCTTTTGAAAAAAGACCGCAAAAAAGCGCAGCAACCCCTTCAAAAGGAATACCCAAAGGAAGAAAAGCGGGCGCAATAAATTTTATCGGAACAAAAATCAGTTTTGAGCACAGCGAAACCCTTATGAGCACGGAAGTTATCAAGACGATTATAAAAACTTTTTTGATAAAAGAAAAAAGTTTTTTCTTTGAAGAAACAAGCAAAATTTTTAAAGAAGGGACAGAAAGTTCCGGAAGTTCGAGCACGAAAGATGAACGCTGCTTTTTTCCTTTGAAAAGGAGAAAGAACCAACCGAAAAAGATTGAAAAAACACAGAAAAAAATTACCGATGTTTTCCCAAAGAAAGGGAACAGTTCTTCGCAAAGAAGAAGAGAAAGGGGAAGCTTTGCGCTGCAGGGAATAAACATCAACGCCGAAAGGGTGAGCTTTGCACCGTTTTTGCCGTCGGAATACCTTGCGGAATATATTGCGGGAACAGTACAGCCGAAACCTGTTATTAAGGGTATCATGCTTTTTCCCGAAAGCCCGGCGGTTTTGAGCACGTAATCCGAATAGAAAGCTGCTCTTGCCATAAGTCCGCTTTCTTCAAGAAAAGAAAGAATGAAAAATATCACCGCAAGATCCGGAACAAGCACAAGGACCGAACATATCCCGGAGAAAACGCCTTCGGATAATAATTCAATAATTAAATTCGAAGATTCCGAAAAAGCGGTGCTGTTTTTCAGAAACAAGGATAAATGCTCAAAAAAGTTTTCAAAAAATGTTTTGAGCACAGAAGACAATGCGGAAAGAAGAAAGGTGAAAAGAACAAGAAAAAGAAGCGCGGAAGTTTTTTTATTACGATAATTTTTTTTACGAATAAAATATTTTTCTGCAAGGATAACTGCCTTTTTACGGCGTTCGTTTTCGTCTTGCCAATATTCAATTTTAGTATTATTCTTTTTTATATTTAAAGCAGCATCGAGAAGTTTTTCGATGTTTTGTTTTTTAAGGGTGCTTATTTCGATAACTTTTGTGCCGAGTGCATCGCCGAGGGATGGGCAATCCACAAAAATATGTTTTTCATTAAGTTTATCGGAAAAATTGATTCCGATAACGGCGGGAATTCCGAAAGAAAGAAGTTCCAAAGCAAAATAAAAGCCTTGTTCGGGTTTTGTTCCGTCCATTAAAATAATCAGCGAATCGGCGTTTATTCTGCGAAGATATTTTATTGCGGAAAGCTCTTCCGGATTTTTGCCCGAAAGAGAATATGTTCCCGGAAGATCGACAATCTCTGTGTTTGGGTAAGAATTCAACGGGGCGGAAAGCGTTTCGGCGGTGACGCCCGGCCAATTTCCGGTTTTTGAATGACGGCCTGTCATAATATTCCAAAGGGTAGTTTTTCCGCAATTCGGAACACCGGCAATAACGATTTTTTTATTCATATTTTCTCCTTTTCGGGAAATAATTTTTGTTGAAAATAAGGTTTTTTATGTTAAAATAAAAAACGGAAAAATTACAAAATTTTTCAAAAAAATATAAAAAAACTATTGACAAACCCGCAACCATGAGCTATAATAATAAAGCTGTTGAAAATAACGTATGAGCCATTAGCTCAGCTGGCAGAGCACTTGACTTTTAATCAAGGTGCCCGGGGTTCGAATCCCCGATGGCTCACCAATCGAAAGACCCGTAAAACCGCATGAATATGCGATTTGCGGGTTTTTTGCTTATATAAAAATATTTTTATTTTTTCTTAAAATCTAACGTAAAATCGTGTAAAATCGGTCTTAAAACACCCAAATGTATTCCACTTTGTATTCCACTTTTTGAGTGGATTTTTTTATTATGGTGGTTTTGTGATGAAAAAGATGTGCGAATTTGCACATTGAAATCGCACATTTTACAAAATTTCTTGTATCGGATATAAATAAATCAGGAGGTGATCCTGATGAAAAATACAAAATATATTATCAAATTAAATAGTGCCGAAACTGATATTGTAATACGTTCTTTGGTTGATCTTCGAAACTCTATGTTAGAGCAGGGAAGATATCCAGATTGTGTCGATGATGTAATAATAAAGATTTCTAAAGCACCGATAAAAAAATTCCATACTTGTTAATAATGCCGCTTGCGTTTATAATGCAGGCGGCTTTTTTTATACCCAAAATCACCGGAAGCAATTCCGTTGATATATAAATAATATGAAAGGAGAACCAGATTTATGGCAAAAACAAAAGTAATTGCCGTGGCGAATCAAAAGGGTGGTGTTGGGAAAAGCACTTCGGTGTATAATCTCGGAGCCGGACTTTCGATGAACGGCAAAAAAGTTCTTTTGGTGGATGTTGACCCACAAGGGGACTTGACAAAAATGCTGGGACAAAGAAGACCCCATGATATGCCGCTGACGCTGGCTAACGTTATGAATGACGTTGTTTCCGGAGT
>JAFSEN010000034.1 GCA_017435745.1 Oscillospiraceae bacterium | reverse complement strand
TTTGGCATAACCCAGGCAGAAAAAGTTATGGGCTATGAAACAAAACTTTTTGATAATTCCTACGTTCACACCATTGATATCGAAATGGAAAACTGGGATTCCTTCATCGAAACAGCAGAAAACGAGGAATATTCCGTCTGCGATATAACAATCGACGGCGAAACCATTAAAAACGTCGGAATCCGCGGAAAGGGAAACACCTCTCTTTCAAGCGTTTCTTCCATGGGAAGCCAGCGCTACAGCTTCAAAATCGAATTTGACCAGTATGACAGCACATCTGCCTATCATGGACTTGATAAGCTGAGCCTCAACAACCTTATCCAGGACGCCACCTTTATGAAGGATTACCTCACCTATCAGATGATGAATGCCTTCGGAGTTTCCGCTCCCCTTTGCAGTTTTGCTTATATCACTGTGAACGGCGAAGACTGGGGACTTTATCTTGCGGTGGAGGGCGTTGAGGAATCATTCCTCCGGAGAAATTACGGAAATGATTACGGCGAACTTTATAAACCGGACAGTATGAATTTCGGCGGTGGAAGAGGAAACGGCAAAGGTTTTGATATGAACGAATTTGCCGAAAATTTTGAAAACGGCGAATTCCAGATGCCTTCTTCCGAAGATTTTGGAACCGGCGCAACTCCCGGAACTTCTTCCGGGGAAAACTTTGGAAATCAAGGGGGCTTCGGCGGGTTCGGAAATATGATGTCGCCGGATATGCAGGGCGGTTTTAACGGAGAGATGCCCTCTGATTTCAGCGGAATGACCCCTCCTGATATGAACGGCGGTTTCGGCGGCGGAATGGGTTCCGAGGACGTTAAGCTTCAATATATTGACGACGACCCGGAAAGTTATTCCAACATTTTCACAAGCGCAAAAACCGACGTTACAAAAGCCGATAAAACAAGGCTTATCGAAAGCCTTGAGGTTTTGAGCACGGGCAAAAATGTTGAGCACGCGGTTGATATTGAAGCGGTGCTCAGATATTTTGTTGTGCATAACTACGTTGTAAACGGCGACAGCTATACGGGTTCCATGGTGCACAACTATTATCTTTATGAGGAAGACGGGAAACTTTCGATGATTCCCTGGGACTATAACCTTGCTTTCGGAACTTTCCAGGGCAATAACGCTTCTTCGGCGGTAAATGATTCCATAGATGCTCCTCTTTCTGTTTCGGGAAACGGCGACAGACCCATGGCGGACTGGATTTTTCAAAATGAAGAATACACCGAAGCTTATCACAAGTATTTTGCCGAATTCCTAAAAACCGTTGATATTCAGAAAATAATCGAAGACGCAGAAGCAATTATTGCACCGTATATTGAAAAAGACCCTACCAAGTTCTGTACCTTTGAGGAATTTGAAAAAGGGGTTGAAACGTTAAAGGAATTTTGTTCCCTTCGTACAAAAAGCATTGAAAAACAGCTTTCCGAAGGAGAAAATTTTACAGCTGTTGATGCTTCCCACCTGAATCTTTCCGACATGGGATCAATGAATATGGGCAAAGACGGTAATTTTAATAAAGCATCCGGAGGAAAAGAAAACCGCTTTAATGACAGCGAAAACACCACCAATAACCCTGCTTCTTCTTTCAAACCCTCCGTTCCGCCGGATGCGGGTTCCGAAAGCGAATCTACCATAGATATCAGCGGAAACGGTAAGAATTTCTTCGGTGAAAGGATTTCACAAGACAAAGAAGAAAGTTTTTCTTCCAAAGGAATACTTCTTTTTGCGGTTTCCGTTTTTGTAATGGTTGGCGCAATAATTTTTGCAAAACTTTTCAAAAGATGAGTTTTTTCATTTTTTATAAATCTCCTTCTTTAACAAAAGAGTGCAGATATTCTGCACTCTTTTGTTTCAATTAAAGGTATAAAGCAGGTATCATAAAGGCAGCAAGCACGCTTTTTCAGCAAAAATGAGGTGATTTGTGCTTTGCCGAAAAGGGCTTTGTTAAGCCAAAATCCGGCGCAAAACGAAGAAAAAGTCCGGATTAGATTCAGCCTTTTCAGTTCTCCAAACGTTAATCTCGTTTTGCAGAATTTACGAAGCCTGCCCTTTGGGTGGGCTTCTTTTTTATGCAAAACAAAAAAATCCGGCAGCAAATCTGCCGGATTTTTAATTTCCGTTTTTTTAAACAATTGTGATTTCTGCAGCATCGCGGATAAGGCGCATTACTTTTCCCATAACAACGCTGTGTTCAACGGATTTTTTAAGGTCATCGTTTTCGGCGGAAAATTCCTTGATCTGCTCAAGGGTAATTCCGTTCTGGCTTGCAATGATTTCGAGAGCATGGTCGATTTCTTCTTCTGCTGCGGTGATGTTTTCAAGAGAAGCGATTTCGGAAATAGCGGCCTGGGCGCGAAGAATTTTTTCTGCCTCGGGTCTGGCCTCTTCTCTGAGTTTTTCAACGGTGCCGCCGGTGAACTGGCAGTACATTTCGAGGTTAAGACCCTGCTGCGCAAGCTGTGCGGAAAGATCGCCAAGCTGCTGGTCAAGTTCCTTTTCAATTTCTTCTTCGGTGGGTTCGTAACCGAGAGATTCCGCAGCCTGGAGAAGAAGGCGGTTTTGAAGTTCCATCTCGGACTGGTCGTCCACATAGGCCTGCATGGAAAGGGTGAGTTTTTCCTTAAATTCATCCATAGTTTCGCAGCCGCCGAATTCTTTTGCAAAGTCGTCGTTAAGTTCATATCTGGATTTTGCGTGGATGTGGTGGATCTTGCAATGGAATTCAGCCGCTTTTCCTGCAAGTTTTTCGGAATGGTAAACTTCCGGGAAAGTTACGGAAACGATTACCTCTTCGCCGATTTCCTTGCCAACAAGCTGTTCTTCAAATCCGGGAATAAAGCTTCCGCTTCCGAGGGTAAGGGGCTGGTGCTGTGCGGTGCCGCCGGCAAACTGTTCGCCGTCGCAAAAACCTGCATAGTCGATAATAACTTCGTCGCCAAGCTGTGCGGGGCGGTCGGTTACGTGTTCAACTTTCGGGTTTTCATCAAGAATATGTTCAAGCTGATGATGAATGTCGTGTTCGGTAACAATATAGCGTTCCATTTCGGCCTTGAGGCCGCGATAAACAAAACTCATAAAAATCTCCTGTCTTAAATAAAAAAATATGGGTCCGCAATTACGCGCATATGAAAATGTTAATCCGTTTTTGGAAATTTGTCAAGTGTAAAGAAAAAAGTCCCAATTTACTTTTGGACTGACGGGTTACATCTTTGGCAGTTTCACTAAGTATTGATGCAGGCCGAAAAATATGATAAAGTAAACTGAACGATAAATAAGAATTTTTGCGAGAAATTATAAAACCGTCTCATTGCATGAGTATGTTTCTTGAGATATGATTGGCTTGGAGGTGACAAATATTATGGCAAATGAAGATAAAAAAGATTTTAATGCTATGCTTATGGATAGCAAGGATATGCCTAAAGTTCAAATAATCACAGATGAAAAGAGCATTGAAAAATATGGTGGAGATAAAATGTATTTTGCACCACCTATTGACTATGATAAAGTAATGCGACTTGTTCCTTGTGGTAAATTGCTTACAGTAGGTACAATAAGAGATTACTTTGCTAAAAAAAGTGGTGCCGATTTTACAGAGCCTATCACAGCCGGAATTTTTGTTTCAATAGTTGCATGGGCGAGTTATCAGCGTGCAGAGGATAAAACCCCTTATTGGAGAACATTAAAAGCAAATGGAGAATTAAATGCAAAGTATCCCGGAGGAATTGAGGCACAAAAGGAAATGCTTGAAAATGAAGGACATACTGTAGTGCAAAAAGGAAGAACTAATATTAAGTATTATGTTAAGGACTACGAAAAAGCATTATTTACATTGTAATAGATAAGGTGAAAATTCCAGTTTAACGGAGCGTCAAATTCCAATTTATCGAACGGTTGTGTTCTGTTAATATACTTCCCTCCGTTATTTTGACGGAGGGAAGTTCTTTATATCCCAAATCAGTCCAAAAGGTAAAAGGGAGGAAAAAAAGGAGCTTTTGTAAGGTTGACACCGAAAAATGTCGGGAATATAATTTAACCGTAACAAAAAAAGGCGGGTGCGACCATGTCCGAAAAAGAAAAAACCGATATTCTTACCGCGAAAAAACAGCGGATAATCGAAATCGCTCTTGGTAAAAAACCGGCGGAGCTTGTTTTGAAAAACGCTTCTTACGTAAACGTTTTCAGCAAGAAAATATGTAAAGGCGATATCGCCGTTGCGGAAGGGGTCTTCGCAGGAATCGGCGATTATTCCGGAGAAAAAGAGATTGACCTTTCCGGAAAAATTGTTCTTCCCGGGTTTATCGACGCCCACCTTCATCTTGAAAGTTCCCTCGCTTCTCCGGCGGAACTTGCAAAAGCGCTTTTGCCCCACGGAACCACAACCGTTGTATGCGACCCCCACGAAATTGCCAACGTAATGGGAACTGAAGGAATCCGCTATATACTTGAAGCGACGGAAAATCTTCCCATTGACGTTATGGTAATGATTCCATCCTGCGTTCCGGCTACATCTCTTGATGAAAGCGGCGCCGTTCTCGAATATGAGGATATTGCGGAATTTTATAAAAACCAAAGGGTCGCCGGCCTTGCGGAAATGATGAATTTCCCGGGTGTTTTTGCCGGGGAAAAATCCGTTCTCGATAAAATTTCAGGTTCCGAACAAAGCGGAAAAAGAACCGACGGCCACGCCCCGGGAGTTCTTGGAAAAAGCCTTAACGCTTATGTTTCCGCGGGTATTTTTTCCGACCACGAATGCACCGATTTTGCCGAGGCTGTTGAAAAGCTTGAACGGGGACAATATATTATGATAAGGGAAGGCACAGCCGCAAAAAATCTCGATGCGCTTCTTCCCCTTCTCAATTTCCGGTATGAAAACAGATGTATGTTCTGCTGTGACGACCGCCACCCGAACGATATAATCAGGGAGGGGCACATCGACAATATTGTAAAAAAAGCCGTTGCCGCCGGTGTGGAACCCGCTGTTGCGGTAAAAGCCGCATCTTTCAACGCGGCGGAATATTTCAGCCTTGAGAAAAAAGGCGCCGTTGCGCCCGGTTACAAGGCGGATTTCATCATTGCTGACAGCATCGAAAATCTTGATATTGAAGCGGTTTATAAAAACGGCGTTCCGGTTTTTGAAAACGGAAAAACGGTCGATTTTTCTCTTCCGGAAATTTCTCCGGAACTTGACAAAAAAGCGCACAACACTTTCAACATTGATTTCATCGAAAAAAAGGATGTTGAAATTTCCGGAAAAAGGCCGGTTATAGGAATGATTTCCGGGCAGATAGTTACCGAAAAACAGGGCGAAGCCGACAAAATCGACGTTGAAAACGATATCCTTAAAATCGCGGTTTTTGAACGCCACAAAAACACCGGCCACAAAGCCGCCGGATATCTTAAAGGTTTCGGCCTTAAAAAAGGCGCCGTTGCAACAAGCGTTTCCCACGATTCACATAACATAATCGCCGCAGGAGCAAACGACGAAGATATTGTTCTTGCGGTGAACAGGATCATCGAAAACAAGGGCGGAATCGTGGTTTTTGCGGACGGAAAACTCCTTGCGGAGCTTTCCCTTCCCATTGCCGGAATCATGAGCGACGAGCCGCTTGAAAAAATAGATTCCGACCTTGAAAAGGCAAAAGCGGCGGCATATTCCCTTGGGGCAAACCCGGGCGTTGACCCATTTATGACCCTCAGCTTTATGGCTTTGCCGGTGGTTCCCTCAATAAGAATCATGCCCGGCGGGATTTTTGACGTTGACAACTGGAAATTTATATAACAAAAAAACAGCCTGCTCTGCAGGCTGTTTTTTTATTCCGCCGGAACAAGTTTGTCGATGCTCCAGAGGACAAGCTGATAATCGCTTCCGGTATTTATAAAAGAAAGACCGGCGAACCACAAATCTCCGTTTGCAAGGAGCATGAAGTGAAAATCGTCTATGGGCTGGAACATGATTTTTCCGTAGGGCGAAAGGTCAAAATAATCTTCCGGGTCATCAAAAAGCGCTTTCCATTCCTCTTCGGAAAAGGGGAATTCTTCCCATTCCCATTGTTCAACGGGAAAAGTTTTTTCTTCGCCGCCGGAGGATATCCACCGAAGAGCTTTTTCTTCAATTGCAAATTCGCCGTCAATTACGGAAAACCATGAATTATGCCAATGGTTTATATAAATCCTTTCTGCGGAAACATAGGTGGTTCCGGGAACGAGCACGGAACTTTTTGTTGAAACACAGCCGCAAAACGCCATTAGCACCACAAAAACTACCATGAGCACGGCAAGATTTCTTTTGAGCACGGAAAATCACCTCCTGTTGATTAAATAATACAGTTGGCGGCGGAAAAAGTCAACAAAAAAGCCTTCCCGCTTTTAAGCAGGAAGGTTTTCGTTTGCTTCTTTTCTTTCTTTATGGATCTTTACCATGCTGATTCCGTTTGTGATAAGGGTAAAAATGCTGAACCAGATCGAAACGTAGTTGTGATGATAAATATCATAAACCGCCCACATGATAAGGGTGATTATGATTACCCATTTGAACCACATTGCGTCCTTTGTGTCAATATACCAGGTGAACATACCGGCGGCGATAATGGGGATCCATGTAATGGGGTTTGCGGTTACGGTGGATATTGAAAGAGCCGCCTGGACCGCAATAAGAGCGATTTTTATTCCGGTGGTGCATTTCCATTTTGCGATTATAATATTTCTTGCGGCGCTTACAAGGCTTGCAACGGTTCCGCCGAAACCGCCGAGAAGAAAATGGGAAAGGGCGTTGAGCAAAAACTGAAGGGTCTGCATAACGATATAGCGGTCCTTGTTTTTGATAAAACCGATGAGAACCATTACGGTGCATCCCATTAAGGAAACTATATTTCCGAGGATTATGTTCATTTAATTTTCCCCGGCTTTCTTTTCTTTTTTGATCTGCCAGATGCTGTAACCGGTGGAAACAACGGTGAATGCATCGAAAGCTGCGGAAATGAAATTGAGATGGTAAGCATCATAAACAAACCACATGCAGACGGTGATGATCATTACGTTTTTGAATTTGATGATATCCTGGCTGTCGATTACCCAGGTGAAAAGGGAAGTTGCAAGAATCGGAAGCCAGGTTATGGGGTTAAGAGTAACGGTTCCAAGGGAAAGAACAACCGAAAGAACCACAAAAAGAATTTTGAGCGGGACGGAAGTTTTGAATTTGAAGAAAACAAGGTTGCGGAGAATGCTTACAACCGTTGCAACAACTCCGCCCATTCCGCCGAGAAGATAATGGGAAACGCCCATGAGGGTGAATTGGACGCACTGGGCGGCAAGGATTTTGTTTTTGTTTTTGATAAGGCCGATAAGCACCATCATGGTGCAGGAAACGATTGAAATTACGTTTGCAATAATAATAGAAATATTATCCAAATTGGGTACCTCCATGAAATAAATAAAAAAATGTCCGGCTTTGTCAAGGCCGGACAGCGGAAAATCTGTAAACAGCATTAAATATTATAAAGGCGGAAAAGCCCGTTGTCAAGCGGAAAATGAATTGCCTCCCTTGTTAAAGGGAGGGGGACCGTTGCCGTAGGCACGGTGGAGGGATTCTTACAAAAGTTTTCCGCAATATTATATTCCCAGCAGGACGGTTGCAAAACCGAAATAGATAACGAGCGAAAGGGCGTCAACAACGGTTGTGATAAAAGGCGAAGCCATAACCGCAGGGTCCGCGCCGACTTTTTTTGCAAAAAGGGGCATAAATGCGCCGACGATTTTTGAGCAGAAAACCGTAAGGACAAGAGTAAGGGAAATTACGGCGGAAACCATGGGGGTGACTTCCGGATTTCCGAGGAGCATTCCGTCAAAAAGAAGAACTTTAATAAAGCTTACCGCCGCAAGAGCCGCACCCGCAAGAAGGCCGACCCTTGCTTCTTTCCAGATTACCTTCAAAACGTCGCGGAATTCAATTTCCTGAAGGGAAAGACCGCGGATTACCGTTGCGGAAGTCTGGTTGCTGCAGTTACCGCCGGTACCCATAAGCATAGGAATAAAGGCGGTTAAAACGACGCAGGAAGCAAGCGCCCCTTCAAAACTGCTGATTATCATTCCGGTGAAGGTGGAAGAGAGCATAAGTATCATAAGCCAGGGAATACGGGATTTCCAGATATCAAAAACCGCGGTACGGAGATAGGGGCGGTCGCTCGGGGTGATTGCCGCCATCTTTTCGATATCTTCGGTGGCCTCTTCTTCGATAACGTCGATAGCGTCGTCGAAAGTGATGATTCCCACAAGGCGGTCTTCCGCATCAACAACCGGCATGGTATCGAAGTCATATTTACTCATACGCTGAACTACCGATTCCTTGTCGTCGGTGGTTCTGGCGGAAATTACGTTCGGTTCCATAATGTCGCCGATAAGGGCGCTTGTATCTTTTTCAAGAACAAGGGTACGAATGGTGACGTAGCCGATGAGGTGGCGTTCTTCGTCGGTAACGTAGGAAACGTTGATGGTTTCGGAATCGTCGCCTTTTTGACGGATTACGTCAAAAGCGCCGGCAACGGTTGTTCCCCGGCGAAGACGGATAAATTCCGTAGTCATAAGGGAACCGGCGGAATCTTCCGGATACTGGAGAATTTTGTTGATTTCGCTTCTGGTTTCCGGGTCGGAATATTTAAGGATTCTTTTAACAACGTTTGCGGGCATTTCCTCGATAACGTCGATGGTATCATCGAGGAACATTTCATCAAGGATAGCTTCAAGTTCCGCGTTGGAAAAGCCTTTGATAAGCATTTCCTGGGAATCGCTTTCAAGGTTGATGAAAACATCTGCCGCAACTTCTTTTGAAAGAAGGCGGAACATAACGGGAAGATGGTCTTCCGGCATATCGTCAAAAAGCCACGCGATATCCGCGGGGTTCATATCGAGAAAACGTTTTCGAAGGTCATTATACCGCTTTTCGTGGCAAAGTTCCTCCAGTTCATCTCTGAGTTCGTCATAAACTTCTTCAAATCTTTCTTCAGGTTCAGCCATGACAAAATACCTCCGTTTCCCGAAATTTACCTATTATTAATAATATTCCTAAAAAAAGCCAAAGTCAATAAAAAGAAAGGGCTTTTTGATGGACGGGTGAAGAAAAAGCCTTCCCGGAGGGCAGGCTCCCTTGTTAAAGGGAGGGGGACCGCCTTTGGCGGTGGAGGGATTTTTTTAATGCAAAGTGCATAGTGCATAATGCAAAATTATAGGGCGGATAATATCCGCCCCTACGAATAAGTCCCATTCGCTGGGGTCGCAAAAATTTTGCGGTAATTATAAAAAAAGCGCCTCCCGGCGCCTTTTTTTGTTATTCAACTCTTTTCTTTATGAACGGAACAACTTCCTTCGGTTCAATTCCGAGAACCCAGGCAAATTCGTCGTAAAGAAGTTTTTCCGCCCGCTGCATAATTGCTTCGTCGCTGCTGCGGAGTTTTTTGCCTTTTTCGGCAAGTTCCTTTTTATGGAGATAAAGACTTCGGATAAGGACCGCAATGTCTTTGCGGATTCCGCCTTCGAGAAGGTTTCGGAAAGTTTCAATGCGTTCCTTGTCGTCCCTGATCCATTCCGCTTCGGTGTTGGGAAAGAAATCTATGATTTCAAGAACTTCTTCTTTTTGAAGAAGTTCTCTTGCGTGGCTTTCGAAAACCGGGCTGTCAACGGGGATCGAAAGACTTGAACGAAGGTCAAAAACCGGCTGGAGAATATAATATTCCTTTTTTCCTGCGCCGTAATCACGGACGCAAATATCTTCCACGCGGCAAACTCCGCTTGCTCCGTAAACGAAAACATGTCCTTTTTCCAACATCAAAAAATCTTTCCTTTCTCCGTAAATCCGGCAAAATATATTGCAAAACTTCCAAAAAGCAAGTTTTTCACAAATATATTGTAGCATATTTTTGCCAAATTTGTCATAGGCATTTTTCACAAAACGGAGAAATTTTTAACAGAAAACGACTTTTTAAAGCGAAATTTCAAAAAGGCCGTCTTTGTTGCAGAAAAAAAGAATCTTTCCTTTTCCTAAGAAAGGAAAACGAATTTCCGGTTCCTGTTCCGGATAAAGTTTTTTAATGACTATGCCGTTATAGGTGACGTATGCGGCAAAGGAAATATAATGTTCTTTCGTCATCGGGTGGTCAAAACGGATGTAGATATCGTTTTCCGGCCTTTCGGTGGAAAAGGAATGTTCCCCGTCCGGAACTTCCGCAGAAAGCGGCGGAAGTTTTATTCCGCAGCAGGAAAAAGCCCCTTCTCCCATGGCGGAAATTATATTTCCGCAAACCGGGCAGACATAAAATTTTGTTTTCCGGATATTTCCGGCGCGGTTTTTGTTTACTATGTTTTCGCCGGAAAGAAGTTCCGCAACCGAAACGCCGAGAGCTTTTGAAAGCGGTTCAATAAGGGTTATATCCGGAAGCCCCCTTTCCGTTTCCCATTTTGAAACCGTTTTGTCCGAAACGGAAATTATTTCCCCAAGCTGTTTTTGGGTAAGATTTTTTTCTTCCCGAAGGTTCTTTATAATTTTGCCGTTTATATAGGGCATAAAAATCGCTCCTTTCTCCGGTTCGAGATTAGCATAAATCAAGCATCGCGGCAACCTATGGAAAGTAGAGTTTTTTGAAAAATAAAGCCGAAAAGCCCTTTTTTTGAAATATAACGCCGGATATGGGCATAATTTTATAAAAAACTATTGCAAAAAAGGCAAAAATACTTTATTATTGATAATGTAAAAAATGCGCAATTGCGCTTCATTTTAGGAGGTTTAACTTATGGTTTCTGCAGGCGATTTCAGAAACGGCGTTACTTTTGATGATAACGGTGATGTATATCAGATCATCGAATTCCAGCACGTAAAACCCGGCAAAGGTGCAGCTTTTGTTCGTACCAAAATCAGAAACGTCATTACCGGCGCAGTAGTAGAACGTACTTTCAACCCTACCGATAAATTCCCCACCGCATTTATCGAGAGAAAAGAAATGTCCTACAGCTACACCGACGGCGATCTCTATTACTTCATGGATCCCGAAACTTTTGAACTTATCCCGATCGAAGAAAACCTTCTCGGCGATTCCTTCAAATTCTGCAAAGAAGAAGACGTTTGCCGTATCCTTTCTTACAAAGGAAAAGTATTCGGCCTTGAAGCTCCCAACTTCGTAACCCTCGAAGTTACCGAAACCGAGCCCGGCGTAAAAGGCGATACCGCAACCAACGTTACCAAACCCGCAGTTGTTGAAACCGGCGCAAACGTAAAAGTTCCGCTCTTCATCAACGAAGG
>JAFSEN010000033.1 GCA_017435745.1 Oscillospiraceae bacterium | reverse complement strand
TTCCGTTTCATCCGGTTTTTCTTCGTACCATTCATAAAAATGTTTGTATCCTGTTTTTAATTTTATCGCTAAATCAAAGCCGTTCCCCAAAATATATGTTAGTTGCATAATTTCACCCCTTTACCCAAAATATTTTTGCATCAGGGATTTTTTCAAAATTTCAAGTTCATTAAGGCTTTTTTGAACTTCGGCTTTTGTTTTTTCGGTTTGTTCGACGAAAGCGGCAAATTGATTTTGTAACTCAATAGGTGGCAATATAACCGCTAAAGTTTCCAACTGCTGTTTAGTAATTGCTTGACGAGTAGCACCACCCGATTCACCAATATCCAACAGTTTGTCTTTAAAGTTTTTATTTAAGAACATACGGTTTGTAAATATAGGATTTAACTTCGATGAAATACATCTAACAATCGCCACATGCTGATTTACTCTTGCAGGCAGAATACACTTAGGAACTATGCAAGAACGAGCAACAGATGCTCCAGTAATGTTAATGAAAACATCGTTTTCTTCAACCGTAACATTGTCAAGTTGTTTAGCTTGTTCATCTGCAATGTGTGCCAAGTCTTTATACTCAAATCTACCATCATGCACATTCATACTTCGAATTAGAGTAATGCCCTCGGTATGATAACTTTCTTTTCCACCTTTAGGGGTTGCACCTGAGCCTATTTTTGTAGTGTTTTTTTTCAATGTTTCGATTTTCCATCCCATTGGATTTTGTACTGGGTCCCCAAACATCTCCACAAATCTTGCTTTAACAAGCTCGTCCAGTTTTGCAAGCTGTTCTTTGCGACAGGATATAAATTCGTTAACTTCATCTAAAATGTTAGATATTTTTTCTTGTTCTTCGAGTGAAGGATATTCAATTTGTAATTCGTCTATATGTTCGTTTCTTATGTTATTGATATTCGCTCCAGCTGAAGAATTTGAAATCTTCTCTCTGTAAAATGGGCTATTGAAAAAATGTCCAATGTATTTTTTATTTTCTTTTTTAGGTCGAGCAACTTTGCAAAAAGCTCCAAATGTCATTGGTAAATCATTTTCAACAAATGCTGCTTTACCAACCAACTCTTTACTTCCACTTGATGCACATATGAGTATATCGCCTTTTTTTAGTATTTGTTTTTCATTAACTTTTTCTTTGCCTACAAAAACAACCTCGTCAAAGTTAAGTTTTCCATCTTTTATATTGTTTGCTCGCAACAAAATTATGCTTTCATTGTCCAAAGAATTATGCACATCTTCCGGTTTATACGATACCCCTCTTATTTGCTCTATTAAATCCCCTAATCTCGCCATCACACCATCCCCTCCAGTTCCTCAAGACCTTTGTCGATTCTCTGCTGAAGCTCTTTAAGCTCTGCAAGAATCTCTGCCGTGGGCGGATATTCCACCGGAACATATTCGGTCTTTTTGTATTTGTTTATGGAAAGGTCCCAGGCATTTGCGGAAATTTCCTCCTTCGGAACAAAGAAGGATTTTTCCGTTCTCTTGCGGTCGGCTTCGCCGTTTTCATCAAAACGCTTGCGGAATCTTTCGATAATATCGGGAATATCGTTTTCGGGAACAGGGGTGCGTTTATCGTCAAGGGAAAGTCCGTCCGCGGTCATATCATAGAACCAGACTTTATCAGTGCCGCCGTGACCGGTTTTTGTAAAAACAAGAACCGCGGTGGAAACTCCCGCATAGGGTTTGAAAACGCCGGAAGGCATGGAAATTACAGCTTCAAGGCGGTTGCGCTCGATAATTTCCTCGCGGATAGCTTTATGCGCGGTTGAAGAACCGAAAAGAACACCGTCCGGAACGATGCAGGCGCATCTTCCACCGATTTTGAGCATACGCAGGAAAAGAGTGAGGAAAAGAAGTTCCGTTTTCTTGGTTTTGCAAACTTTAAGAAGGTCGCCGGCAACAATGTCGTAATCAAGGCTGCCTTTGAAAGGCGGGTTCGCAAGGATAAGGGAATATTTGCCCTTATCGCTGTTCTGGTCGGAAAGGCTGTCGCGGTAATCTATGATCGGGTTTTCGATTCCGTGTTTCATCATATTCATTGCGCCGATGCGGAGCATGGTTCTATCCATATCGTAACCATAGAACATGTGGTTCATATAGTGGTCGCGGTTCATGTGGTTAAAGAAAACTTCCTGCTTACGGTTTTCCTTAAGCCATTCTCCCGCCGCAACAAGAAAACCGGCAGTTCCGCAGGCAGGGTCGCAGATTACGTCCGTGGCGGTGGGCTGCATAAGTTCCACCATCATTTTGATAATGTGGCGGGGGGTGCGGAACTGGCCGTTAAGGCCGGAACTTGCGATTTTTGAAAGGAGATATTCGTAAACATCGCCGGAAATATCCGCATCGGTTTTCTGCTGTTTTTCCATAAGGTCGAAAATTCCGTCAAGGGCATCAACAACTTTTGAAAGAAGGAGCGGGGTCGGGATTTTGAAAATTGCGTCGTCCATATAGCGGGAATAGGCGCTGTTTTTATCGCTGTGGAGGTTTTTCATAAAAGGAAAAACCATTTCCTGCATTATGGAATACATTCTTCTTGCGTCGATATCATGGAAAACAGACCATTTAAGCTGTTTGCCTTCGATTTCTCTGCCGGCAATTTCAATTTTCTCCGGGAAGATGCTTTCATAAGGAAGGCCGAGCATAAGGCTTTCTTTTGCGCGGGTATTATCCGCAGCGTCAAGGTCATGGATAAACATAAGGTAGGTAATCTGCTCGATTACGTCGAGCGGGTTGGAAATTCCGCCTGCGGCAAAGGTATCCCAAAGGCTGTCGATTTTGTTTTTAAGTTCACCTGTAATCATTTTTCATTCTCCCAATTCCATACATAAGATGTGTAGCGGCCGCCGCCGATTTTTATAATTTCGTTATTGTTAACCATTTCCTTGAGCGCCCGCTCGATTGTGATTTTGCTTATATCCGGACATTCTTTTATGATTTCGCTTTTTGTAATGTTGCCGATTTTTTCTTTGATCACGGCACGGACTCTGTCGGATTTTGAACCGCCGGAAAGGGTAAGCACTTTTGTTCTTGCGGAAAAATCTTTATACGCCGCAACGATTACGCCGAGGGTATATTGAACGAAGGGGATATAGTCGTTGGTTTCTTCGTGCCAGTTTATGGAGCTGTATTTAAGCGCATCGTAATAGGTTTCTTTCGTCTGCTCGATAAGTTTTTCGATACTGATGTATTTTCCAACAATGTATCCGGAACGGTAAAGAAGCAGAAGTGTGAGCAAGCGGCTCATTCTTCCGTTTCCGTCATTGAACGGGTGGATGCTGAGGAAATCCAGCACGAACATCGGAATAATTAGAAGCGGATCGATTTTTTCATCGGAAAGTGCTTCTTCGTATGCTTTGCAAAGATTTTCCACTGCAAAAGGCGTTTCGAAAGCATCGACCGGTTTAAAACGAACGTGTTTTTCGCCGTTGATTTCTTCAGTGATCACATTATCGGAACTTTTATATCTTCCGCCTTCGAGCCCGGTATATTTATAAAGATTTTTGTGAAGCTGAAGAATTATTGAAGGTTTCGGCTGAATATAGTCGTGGCTTTCGTGAATCGTTGCAAGAACATCACGGTAGCCGGCAATTTCCTGTTCGCTTCTGGTTCTGGGCATTGTTTTTTCGCTGACTATTTTTTTAATTCGGTCATCGGAAGTATAAATACCTTCAATTTTATTGGAAGCCTCGGTGCTTTGCACCTTTGCAATTTCAAGCAAATGAGTGAGTACATCGGGCTTTGTTTCTATAAAAAGGGTCTGCTCGCCTTTATATTCGTGTATTGCGGTAAGAAGTCCCACAATTTCCGGAGTGAGAAGTTTTTGCCATTTGTCTGTGTAGTTATAAGTTCTCATTTTTCTTCTCCTTATAAGCTAAATTTATCTGAATATAATATAACACTATTTACATCAAATATCAACAACAATTACATCATTTTTGTGAAAATGATGTAATTAATCTTTACAATGAAGTAGAATAAACAAAACGGAAGTTGTTGATGTTACTCCGTCGCAAGCAACGCCTTTGGCTAGCCACGGCAGAGCTTGACAGGGAAAATCCCTGCGACCCTTGAAAAATGATCGTATATTTTATTACTTTATTGTTCAGAAAACACGGTAAAC
>JAFSEN010000004.1 GCA_017435745.1 Oscillospiraceae bacterium | reverse complement strand
TTACGGATATTCTTAATGTTTTCAAAGTGAACCGCCCATTCCTTGCCCTTTGCGTACACGGTTTGTGTATCTGCACAATGCAATATGTCGGAAACACGCTTACAAACTATATGTTCTCTATTGTTTATGATGATCTTGCTCTTGTTACTTACGGTTCCGTAATTTCAGCTCCGTTTATGGTTGTGACTCTTGTTTTCGGACCGATGCTCGCAAAAAAATTCGGTCTTGAAAAATTTATCCGATGGGGACTTCTTGTGGGTTCCTTGATGTATATTTCCCTTTTCGCGGTTCATACAATAATTTTTGTAAATCCGTATATCCATATAATAATCAGCAACGTTGCGATGGGCCTTGCTTGTATGTCGATTTATATGCAATGGGGTCTTGTGGGCGAAGCCATTGACTATAATGAAATGATTACGGGAAAACGCACCGAAGGTTCCATTTACGGAACTTTTAACCTTTCAAGAAGAGTCGGGCAGACTATAGGAAATTCTTCCGCGGTTATAATGCTCGGCTGGATCGGATATGATTCGGAGCTTGCGGTTCAAAGCGTCGGAACGGTTTTTGGAATAAAAGTTCTTTGCGTTCTTCTTCCGGGAATTTTTGTTCTCGGTTCCTGGGCTGCATTCAGATTCCTTTGGAATATGAACCCCGAAACCAGAGCGAAACTTGCGGAATTTAAATTATCAAAAAAAGCAGAACAGTAATCTGTTTCCGGAGGTACCGTAAATGGAAAAAATAATTGAAACACCATGCGGAAAAATAAAAGGATATAACTGCAGAATTCCGGGAGTAACTGCCTTTAAAGGAATTAGGTTTGCTGTGGCAGAAAGATGGAAGTATCCGGAAGAAATTACCGGTTGGGAAGGAATTTATGACGCATCTTCTTATGGAAATTGCTGCTTTCAGCCTCGTTCTTTTTATAACGAAGAGGAAAACCTTAAAAAGGTTTTTTATTATAACGAATTCCGTAAGGGCGAAACGTATAATTACAGCGAAGACTGCCTTTTTCTGAATATATGGGCGCCGGATGATGCTGACGAAAAAAGCAGACTTCCGGTTCTCGTTTATATACATGGCGGCGGATATAAAGGCGGCTGCGGACATGAAAAACCTTTTGATGACCCAATCTGGCCGAAAAAAGGGGTTGTTGCGGTTACCATAAACTATCGTCTTGGACCTTTTGGTTTTGCGTGTCTTCCGGAACTTGAAAAAGAAGCGGGACATTGCGGAAACTATGGACTTTATGACCAGCTTACGGCTTTGAAATGGATAAATCATAATATTTCGGCATTCGGAGGAAATCCGGAGCAAGTCACAATTATGGGGCAAAGCGCCGGCGCGATGAGCGTTCAGCATCTTTGCCAAAATTCCCTTGCAAAGGGCTTTTTTCACGGGGCAGTAATGTCCAGCGGAGGCGGAGCGGGTCATATTCTTACCGGAAAAGCGGAAAAGAATTTTGGTTTCTGGTCAGAAGTGATGAAACTTTGCGGATGCAAAAATCTTGATGAATTCAGAAAAGTTCCTGCGGAAAAACTTTTTGAAAACTGGCAGAAAGCTCAAAAAGAAGTTAAAGGCGGAACGATGGCCGCAACTCCGGTGAAGGATAATATTTTTATTACTGAAAAACCGGAGCCTTTGGATATTCATTATATGATGGGTTCCACAAGTCACGATATGATGGCGCCGATTCTTTATTCCATGGCGAAAAAATGGGGAATAAAAAACAATCTTAAAAATTACGTCTGGTTTTTCGAAAGAATGCTTCCGGGAGATAAAAACGGCGCATGGCACAGCAGCGACCTTTGGTATTGGTTCGGAACGCTTCCGAATTGCTGGCGCCCGATGGAGAAAGAAGACTATGTTCTTTCGGAAAAGATGTCGGAATATCTCTGCAATTTTGTAAAAAACGGGAATCCCAACGGTGGAAAT
Organism: Oscillospiraceae bacterium; assembly: GCA_017435745.1. Lineage (GTDB taxonomy): Bacteria > Bacillota > Clostridia > Oscillospirales > Ruminococcaceae > UMGS1668. The sequence goes on along the minus strand of JAFSEN010000004.1, from coordinate 67 downwards.
CTTCCGGAATGGAAACCCTGTACAAAAGATAATAAAAAGGTGCTTAAATTGGGAAAAGAAAAAACCG
>JAFSEN010000032.1 GCA_017435745.1 Oscillospiraceae bacterium | reverse complement strand
CGTTGGTATCAATTTTAATGGTATTGAGTGCTTGATACATCGGTATTCTTGCTATGCTTCGCTCAATTATATCTTCAGAACGGATACCTCTTTCTACATCCATTGCCAATCTTTCACACAGAGTCTTTTCATCCGCTACAAGCGAGACGCATTTCACCTCACAGTTCTGTGTATCCAGTTTCTCAAGTATGGAATTGATAATACTCTGCTCGTGCATCACCCAACAAAAAATGATATTCTCGTATGCAGAACACTTCAGAAAATTATTGAGTAAGTAACAAATATTATTTGTCACCATTGCTTTTGTTTCATCGGTTACTTGGAACGGACTTGCATCCCAGCACCAATCTCCGTCAAGAAATACGCTATTCGGTAAATCCTGTTTGAGCTGTTGGCACACAGTTGTTTTTCCGACTCCCATAGTGCCACCAATAATATATAAAGTTTTCATCATTCACACCTACAAATTCAACTTTATCGAACTGTTTGCTTTCATAGTATCACACTAAAGGAAATTATACAAGAACAGGCACAGCAGTAACCGGCTGTGCCTGTCAACTGTTTTATGCGTACCGCCCTTACGGCAGGAGCTTTTTTATAGTTTTTTCGCAAAATGAACGGTGCGTTCGATTTCTTTAAATCCAAGGGCCATATGCAAAGCATAACTTTCTTCGTTTGCAATAAGGCAGTCGCTGCCGAATTCCGTACAGCCGCGTTTTTTTGCCCAACCGGTGCAAAATTCAAAAAGTTCTTTTGCAATGCCCTTTCTGCGGTATTCCTTTGCCACCGCAATGCCTTCAAGATACGCCACCGGAGAAGTTGTTGTTCCGGCAACGTATTCGCTTCTTATACGGATATTGGCAAAAGCAACGATTTTTCCGTCAAGTTCCTTTACCGCCACAAGATTTTTGGAAGAACCCAGAAGCTCCCGAAAATCTTCGCAAAGCTCATCTTCTGTTCCGCCCCAGACTTCCGGCAAAGAGGCAAGCTTTGCAAGATGGCAAATATCTTTTTCTTCAGCTTCGCGAATCATCTTTTTTTACCGCTTACAAAGAAAAATATAATACCCGCAAGAGCAAGCACGCCCACAGCGCCGGCGGCAATCATAAGGCCGCGGCCTTCTCCGCCGGTATTGATAATGCCCGCAGAATTTTCGAAAAGTACCGGTGCGCCGGCAAAAGCAGTTACGGAAGAAGCCGCAAAAACTGCGGCAGCCATAACGGAAGCAAACAATTTTTTCATATTCAAAACCTCTTTTCGGCAAAATATTCTGTTTAAATTTTATCTTTTTTCCCGGCATAAGTCAATGAATATTCTGTTAAGTTCCTGCATTATTCCAAAAGGTAATAAATTCTTCTTTAATAATTAATAATTTTATGTTATTATATAATGTAAATATTTTTTCGGAGGTAGCGCCATGCCTTTTCTGCCCATCAATAAAGAAGATATGAAAAAACGCGGCTGGGACGAAGTGGATTTTGTCTTTGTCACCGGCGACGCATACGTTGACCACCCTTCCTTCGGTCCGGCGATTCTTTCTCGCCTGCTTGAAAGCCGGGGTTACCGTGTTGCCATTCTTGCCCAGCCAGACTGGAAAAGCAATTATGATTTTACCCGTTTTGGAAAACCGCGCCTTGGTTTTCTTGTTTCTGCGGGCAATATAGACTCTATGGTGGCGCACTATACCGTTGCAAAACGCAAACGCCGCGATGACGCATATTCTCCGGGCAAAAAAGCCGGACTGCGCCCGGACAGAGCCGTTACTGTTTACAGCCGAAAAATAAAATCCATCTATCCCGACGTTCCTGTCATCATCGGCGGAATCGAAGCTTCTCTTAGGCGTTTTGCGCATTATGATTATTGGGAAAACAAGGTAATGCCTTCCGTTCTTGTGGATTCCAAAGCCGATTTGCTTTCTTACGGAATGGGCGAACACCAGACCCTTGAAATTGCGGAAAGACTTAATAACGGCGAATTCCCCTGCACCATGACCGATATCCGCGGAACCTGTTATCTTGTTCCGGTAAGCGAATATGAACCCGGCCCTGCGGTGGAATGTCCCTCTTATGAAAAAGTCTGCGAAGATAAAAAAGAATATGCCGTTGCCACAAGAAAACAGCAGGACGAACAGGATCATATCCGCGGCAAAAAGATAATCCAGCGCCACGGCAAAATGATGCTTGTGCAAAACCCGCCTTCCGCACCCCTTAACCAGCAGGAACTGGACGAGGTTTTCGATCTGCCCTATATGCGCGATTATCACCCGGTTTATGAAAAAATGGGCGGCGTTCCGGCCATCGAGGACGTGCTTTTTTCCATAAACCATAACCGCGGCTGTTTCGGCGGCTGCAACTTCTGCGCTCTTGCCTTCCATCAGGGAAGATTTGTTACCAGCAGAAGCCGCGAATCCATTATGCGCGAAGCAAAAATCCTTACCGCCGACCCAAGATTTAAAGGCTATATCCATGATGTGGGCGGCCCTTCCGCAAACTTCCGCAACCCTGCCTGTGAAAAGCAGAAAAAGCTTGGCCTTTGCGCCGGCAAAAAATGCCTTGCGCCCACGCCCTGCCCCAATCTTATTGCAGACCACAGCGAATATCTTGAAATTCTGCGCGAGCTTCGCGCTCTGCCAAAGGTAAAAGCCGTATTTATCCGCAGCGGAATCCGCTATGATTATGTTATGGCCGACGAAGACGACAGATTCTTTAAAGACCTTGTAAAATATCACGTAAGCGGACATTTAAAAGTTGCTCCGGAACATTGCAGTGCCGGCGTTCTGGATATGATGGGCAAACCGCACATTGACGTTTTTGAAAAATTCCAGAAAAGATTTATGGAACTTACCAAATCCGCCGGAAAAGAACAGTACCTTGTGCCGTATCTTATGTCTTCCCATCCGGGAAGCACCATAAAAGATGCCGTTGCGGTGGCGCAGTTCCTTAAAAAATACAATATCCGCCCGGAACAGGTTCAGGATTTTTACCCCACCCCGGGAACGGTTTCTACCTGTATGTTCTATACCGGCCTTGACCCCTATACCATGAAAGAGGTTTACGTTCCCACAAATTCCGAAGACAAAGCCTTGCAGCGCGCGCTTTTGCAGTATTATATTCCCGAAAACGCAGATGCCGTGCGCACTGCACTGCGCAAAGCCCACCGCGAAGATCTTATCGGCAGCGACGCAAACTGCATAGTGCGCGAAGACTTCCGCGCAAAAAACATCGCGGATAAAAACGGAACCTATTACAAAAAGGCCGAACAGACCGGCGGCAAGCGCAAAAATCCCAAGCTTTCCGGAAAATCCAAAAAGCCGAAGCGCAGATATTGATTTAGAGGAGTTTTATATGAATAAACAGAAAGCCGCAAAAATCTGCGGAATTATTTCCGCCGTTCTTGTTTTTCTTTTCATAACAAACACTGTTTTTGATTACTTTACGTATTCATCCACCCTTAATTCCGCACCGTTTTATATCTGGGTTCTTGTTAACGCCGCAACTTATGTATTTCCGGCAATTATTTTATTTACGGTTTTTATTTACTTAAAAAGGAGATAATCAGAATGTCCCGTTTTGCCTGGAAAGGCCATATCTGCCACACCAACGAAAACAAAAAAACAGAGATTTTTGAAAACAGCTGGCTTCTTTGCGAAGACGGCCTTTGCAAAGGAATATATAAAGAACTTCCGGAAGAATGGAAAAACGCAGAAATCGCCGATTTCGGCGATAAATTTATTATTCCGGGACTTATGGACCTGCACGTTCACGCTCCCCAATATACATACCGCGGCACCGGAATGGACCTTGAACTGTTGGACTGGCTTGAAAAATACGCTTTTCCGGAAGAAGCTTCTTACTCCGATATTGAGTACGCAGAAAAAGCCTATTCCGTTTTTGTGCGCGACCTTAAAAACAGCGCTACCACAAGGGCAAGCATTTTTGCTTCCATCCACGTTCCGGCAACGGAGCTTTTGATGGATATGCTGGAAGAAAGCGGACTTAAAACATACGTTGGCAAAGTGAATATGGACAGAAACTCTCCGGATATTTACCGGGAAGAAACTTCTGCTTCCGCTGCGGAAACCGAACACTGGATATCCGAAACCGAAAACAAATATAAAAACACAAAACCCATAATCACCCCAAGGTTTATTCCTTCCTGTACGGATGAACTTATGGCAGAACTGGGCAATATTCAAAAACTTCACGGCACAGCAGTGCAGTCCCATGTTTCCGAAAACCCAAGCGAAATTGCGTGGGTTAAAGAGCTTTGCCCTTCTTCCGAATTTTACGGCGACGCCTATGACCGTTTCGGACTTTTTGGCGGAGAAAACTGCCCCACTATTATGGCTCACTGCGTATATTCCGATGAGCGCGAGCAAAAGCTTATCAAAGAACGGGGCGTATGGATCGCCCACTGTCCCCAATCCAATATGAACGTTGCTACCGGAATTGCGCCTGTAAGGGAATTTCTTG
>JAFSEN010000031.1 GCA_017435745.1 Oscillospiraceae bacterium | reverse complement strand
TAACCTTAACTCTCTTTTTTGCAGATTTAATGTTCGGCATGTAACTACACCTCCTTCGTTCATCGGATACATTCACAAATAATCATCTTACACGAAAATATCCGTTATGTCAAGGGTTTTTGCCATTATCTTCACAAAAATATTTGCGAACAGACAAAAATAAGCCGGGTTTGCATTAACACGGTCTGCAAAATACCGGTACTTAGTTATTATAGCAAAACTCTTACCCGAATGTCAACAAAAAAGCGCCTTTTCAAAATTAATATTTCACATGTTTTTGTTTTGTTATTCAGCAAAAAGAAATTTTTTTAAAATGCGGGCGGGTTTTGTTCCCCGGCAGCCGCCCCCCTATTATAATGTATTTATATATAAAAGGGATTTTTTGCAAAAGCTTTGTTTTTCCGCATAAACATCAAAAAAAATTGGATTTTGGTATTGACAAAGGCTTTTCAAGCCGTTATAATATTTAGGACAAAGAAGCAGAACGAACAGTTCTCGCCGTCCGATCATTGAATCAGGCGCGGCAAAGATTTTCGGAAAAGCCGATGGGTGTAATGCGCCCTTGGGTTTTCTTCGTTCGTGTGCGGTGCTTCTTTTGTAAGAAAAGGTAACCGCACTTTTTTTATTATTTTGGAGGTGTTTGACAATAGCTAAGCAGGAACTGCTCATCAACGATGAGATCCGCGAAAAAGAAGTCCGCGTGATCGATTCTGACGGCGCACAGCTCGGTATTATCTCTCTTAAAGATGCCCTTGCAATCGCCGCGGAAAAAAACCTTGACCTTGTTGAAATCGCGCCCACCGCGAATCCCCATGTTTGCCGAATCATGGATTACGGCAAATACAAATTCGAACAGATGAAACGCGAAAAAGAGGCCAGGAAAAACCAGAAAGTTATCGAAGTTAAAGAAATTCGTCTTTCCCTCAACATCGATACCAACGACTTTAATACAAAGCTTAACCACGCAATCAAGTTCCTTAAAGACGGCAACAAAGTTAAGGTTTCCGTTCGCTTCCGCGGAAGAGAAATGGCTCACCCTGAACTTGGTACCGAAATGGTACAGAAATTTGCCGAAGGCGTTGCAGAATTCGGTTCTGTTGATAAAATGCCCAAACTTGAAGGCAGAAGCATGGTTATGATCATCAGCTCCAAATCCGGCAAATAAGTTCGTTTAAAAATTGCTTTTTGCAAACCAAATATCAGGAGGAAATCAAAATGAACGCAAAGCTTAAAACCCATTCCGGCGCAAAAAAACGTTTCAAACTCACCAAAAACGGTAAAGTAAAACGCGCAAAAGCATTCAAATCCCACATTCTCAACTCCCAGAGAAAAGACACCAAACGTAAACGTAATCTCCGTAAATCTACTTATGCAGATAAAACCAACATGGAGAAACTTACCAAACTTCTTCCTTACGCATAATTTTGCATAGGAAAGACAAAAACAGAAATTATTAACTTTATTTAATATTAACGGAGGTTAAATACTATGGCTCGTGTTAAAGGCGGAGTTATGTCCCATAAAAGAAGAAAAAAAGTTCTGAGACTTGCTAAAGGTTACTATGGCGCAAGACACAGACTGTTCAGAACTGCTAAAGAAGCAGTTATGAAAACCGGCCGCTATGCTTATATCGGCAGAAAACAGAAAAAGAGAGAATTCAGAAGACTTTGGATCACCAGAATTTCCGCTGGCTGCAAAATGAACGATATGAACTATTCTTCCTTCATGAACGGCCTTAAAAAATCCGGTGTAACCCTTAACAGAAAAATGCTTTCCGAAATGGCAATCCATGACGCAGAAGGCTTTGCAGCTCTTTGCGCACAGGCTAAAGCAGCTCTTTAATTTCGACAATAAACGCCCGAGTTATACATTAGCTCGGGCGAATTGCTTTATTTACAGGTAATTTTTGGGGATAAAAATCCATACAATTACTTCCAGATTTTCCAAAAACAGGAGGACATTATGCTTATTTCAAGCCGCGAAAACCCTTTAATTAAAGAAGCCGCAGCCCTTGTTTCCGACAAAAAAGCAAGGCGTCAGAGCGGTCTTTTTGTGGTGGAAGGTGCAAGACTTTGTTCCGAAGCCTGCAAAAGCGGCGCAGAAGTTCTCCGCCTTTTTGTTACGGAAGAAGCCGAAAAAAAGTATCCGGAATATCTTAAAAATCTTCTTTCCGAAGCAAAAGAGGTGTATAATATAACTTGTTCCGTCGCAGAAAAAATAAGCGACACAAAAACTCCCCAGGGAGTTTTTGCCCTTTGCAGAATGGAGGAAAAACCGGTTGATCTGACAAAAAAAGGCGTTTTTGTTCTTCTTTCAAATCTTCAGGACCCGGGCAACATCGGAACCATTCTTCGTACCTGCGAAGCTATGGACGTAAAAGGTGTTTTTCTTTGCGGCTGCGCCGATTGTTTTTCCCCAAAAGTCCTGCGCGGAACAATGGGCTGCATTTTCCGCCTTCCGATAAAGGTGTTTTCTGAAACGGCCGAGGCGCTTTTGCTTCTTCACAAAGCGGGGGTTTCGACCTATGCTTCTGCCTTAGCAGAAAACGCCCTTCTCCTTCCGGAGGTTAAATTCAGCGAAAAATCCTGCGTGCTCATCGGAAACGAAGGCAACGGCCTTGAGCACGAAGTTATCGAAGCCTGTGAGCATGTGGTAATGATACCCATGCCCGGCAAGGCAGAGAGCCTTAATGCCGCTTCCGCCGCGGCAATTATGATTTATTCGGCGGCGATGCAGAAATAATCAAAAGGCTCCCCAGAGGGGGAGCTGTCAGCGAAGCTGACTGAGGAGGGATATCCCCCGACAAATCCGGATAAGCGCTCTGCGTTACCTGTTTATCCCTCTTCCGTCATTCACTTCGCAAATGCCACCTTCCCCTACGGGAAGGCAAATTCTGAAAGGAGGCCCGGAAAATGAGTCTTGAACATTGGGCGTGGCTTGGAATTGCAGCTCAGCCCGGCAACAAAATTGTTGATGATATTCTTCGGGTTTTTCCCGACCCGGAAGAGTTTTTTCTTTCCGGAGATTCCGGAATTGAAAAAGTCGGCAGCATAAACGCGCTTGAAGCTTTAAGAATCCGGGCAACCAGCCTTGATTTTGCAAAAAGGGCCGTTGAAACCGCAGAAAATTACGGCGCAAAAGTAATAACCAAGGAATCGGAATTTTATCCGAAAAATCTTCTTAAAATCGAATCTGCCCCGCCGGTTTTGTATGTTCTCGGCGACGAAACCTGCCTTAATATGGAACCCGCCGTTGCGGTTGTTGGAACAAGGCGCATAAGCGAATACGGAAACAAAATGGCGAACATAATCGCCGGCGGGCTTGGCTCCGCAGGCGCGCTTGTTGTTTCCGGAATGGCCCTCGGAATCGATTCCGTTGCGCACAAAGCCTGCCTTTCTTCCGGAGGAAAAACCGTTGCGGTCCAAGGCTGCGGAATTTGCAAAACCTTTCCGCCGGAAAACATTGAACTTAAGGAACTTATCGCCGCCAACGGCGCGGTTGTAAGCGAATTTGTTCCGGATGCGGAAGCCGCAGGAAGCTTTTTTCCGATACGAAACCGAATCGTTTCCGGAATGAGCCTTGGGGTTTGCGTTGTTGAAGCCGCCGCCAGAAGCGGAACTTCCATCACCGCAAACCTTGCCTTTGAACAGGGCAGAAAAGTTTTTGCAGTTCCGGCGGATGTTAACCGCACCACTTCCCAGGGAACTTTCAGACTTCTTCGCAACGGAGCAATTCCCGTTGCTGACGCAAAGGATATTCTTACGGAGTTCGGCGAGGAATATACTTCTCACCTGAGCTTTGAAAAAATCAAAAAACGCAAAATCGAAAAAAATCCCGAAGCAAAAAACGAAAGACCCGAAAAGGCGCCGAAACATGTTAAAAAAGCGCCGCCGCCCGGTCTTTCAAAAAACGCCGCGGCAATTTACGGCGTTCTTGACAGAACGGCAAAAAGCGCGGACGAAATTTCGGACCTTACGGAACTTTCTTCTTCCGCGGTCGCCGTTGGCCTTACGGAACTTGAACTTCTTGGGCTTATAGTTCCCGCTTCAGGAAGAAGATTTGTTATTGCATAACACATTTTGGCCCCCTTGCCTAAAGGGGGCTGTCTGCGAAGCAGACCGGGGGATTCCATATCAAAGAATCCCTCCACCGTCTTCGACGGTCCCCCTCCCTTTAACGGGGGAGGCTTAATATGAATTAGGGGGTAATTATTACGGCAGCAGAAACAAAAGCAGTAAAGCGCTCCGCAAAAACAGCAAAAAATCTTGTAATAGTGGAGTCCCCTGCCAAAGCAAAAACCATTGAAAAATATCTTGGGGAAGATTTTACCGTTGTTGCTTCAATGGGTCATGTTCGCGATCTTCCGAAAACGACCCTTGGAATCGACGTAAAAGGCGGTTTTGTTCCCCAGTATATTCTTATATCCGGCAAGGAAAACCTTGTCAGAAGCCTTAAAAAACAGGCATCCGCCGCGGATTATGTTTATCTCGCAACGGACCCCGACCGCGAAGGCGAAGCAATTTCCTGGCATCTTGCAAAACTTCTCGGTCTTCCGATGGACGAACCGAACCGCGTTACTTTCAACGAAATTACCCATTTCGGCGTTGAACAGGGAATGGCTTCGCCCAGAAGCATTGATATTGACCTTGTTAACGCCCAGCAGGGCCGCAGAATCCTTGACAGAATAGTAGGCTATAAATTAAGCCCTTTTCTTTGGAAAAACATCCGCGGCGGTTCTTCCCTTTCCGCCGGAAGAGTTCAGTCCGTTGCGGTAAAGCTTATTGTTGACCGCGAACGCGAAATTGAAGCTTTTGTTCCGGAAGAATATTGGTCAATCGACGCAAAACTTTGCGAAAAAGGTGAAACAACCGCTTTTTCTGCAAAGCTTGGAACCAAAAACGGCGAAAAAATCGAAATCAAAACCGGCGAAGAGGCTAACGCAATTGTTGAAGAGCTCAAGGGCGTTCCGTTCACGGTCGGCGCAATCAAAAAAAGCATCCGCAAAAAACAGCCCGCTCCGCCTTTTATAACTTCCACCCTTCAGCAGGAAGCTTCTCTCAGACTCAGCTTCCAGCCCAGAAGAACCATGAGAATCGCTCAGGAACTTTACGAAGGTGTTGATGTTCCCGGAATGGGCGCGGTCGGTCTTATCACCTATATGAGAACCGACTCTCTTCGAATTTCTGTGGAAGCAAAACAGGCCGCCGCAGCTTATATTGAGCAGACTTACGGAAAAGAATATCTTCCCACCACCTCCAAGGCATATAAGGCCAAGGCGGGTTCCCAGGATGCTCATGAGGCAATTCGCCCGACCATGCCGGAACTTTCTCCGGATAAACTTAAATCCTGCCTTACTCCCGAACAGCACAAACTTTATAAACTTGTTTGGGACAGATTTATTGCAAGCCAGATGGCCGCGGCGCTTTATGACACCGTTTCCATCGACATAAACGCAGGAGAATACGGTTTTAAAACAAACGGTTTTTCCGTCCGTTTCGACGGTTTTTCCGTTCTTTATCCTTACGGCGACGAGGAAAAATCCTCTATTCCGAAACACGCAAATTCCGGCGACGTTCTGAAAGTTCGCGAAATCAAACCGAACCAGCATTTTACTGCGCCGCCTTCAAGATTCACAGAAGCTTCGCTTATCAAAGCTCTTGAAGAAAACGGAATCGGAAGACCTTCCACCTACGCTCCAATCATCACCACCATCATCAGCAGAAACTATGTTGAAAAAGAGGGAAAAGCTCTTAAACCCACCGCCCTCGGAACCGTTACCATTGACCTTATCACTGAACATTTTTCCAACATTGTTGACGTTGATTTTACCGCAAAGATGGAAAAGGACCTCGACAAAGTTGAAAACGGAAAAACCGATTGGGTCCACATGATGAGAAAATTCTATGAGGATTTCCAGAAATCCCTTGAACTTGCCCAGAAAAACCAGGGCAGCGAAAAAATAAAAGTTCCGGAGGAAGAAACCGACGTAATCTGCGAAAAATGCGGAAGAAAAATGGTTGTTAAAACCGGCCGCTTCGGAAAATTCCTTGCCTGCCCGGGATATCCCGCCTGCCAGAACACCAAAAGAATTGTTAAGGAAACCGGCGGCGAATGTCCCCTTTGCGGCGCAAGAATCCTTTCCAAAAAATCCAAAACCGGAAAAACCTATTTTGGCTGTGAACACAACCCCACCTGCGGATTTATGAGCTGGGACGAACCCACCGCCGAAAAATGTCCGAATTGCGGAAAGACCCTTCTTTCCAAAAAAGGCAGAAACGCAAAAATCTATTGCTCCAACCCGGAATGTGATTACGAAAGAGCGGTGGCCGGAAAATGAACGAAATCATTACCGTAATCGGCGCGGGGCTTGCGGGCTGCGAAGCCGCCCACAAACTTTCGACCCTTGGTTTCAAGGTTCGCCTTTGCGAAATGAAGCCGAAAAAATATTCCCCCGCCCACAAAAGCGAAAATTTTGCGGAGCTTGTCTGCTCCAACTCCCTTAAGGCAATGCGCCTTAATTCCGCGGGCGGTCTTCTTAAGGAAGAAATGAGGATGCTCGGTTCCATAACCATGGAAGCGGCAGAAAAAACTTCTGTTGCCGCCGGCGGCGCCCTTGCCGTTGACCGCGATCTTTTTTCCGAATATATTACCGAAAAAATTAAATCCGACCCGAATATCGAAATCGTTTACGGCGAAGTTACCGAAGTTCCGGAGGAAGGAATTGTTATTTTTGCAACCGGCCCCCTTACTTCCGATATTCTTGCGGAAAATCTTAAAAACCGCTTTGGCGGAACCCTTTCGTTCTATGATGCGGTTGCGCCAATCGTTTCCGCAGATTCCCTCGATTGGAACAAGGTTTTTATGGGCGCAAGATATGACCGCGGCGAAGCGGATTATGTCAACTGCCCTATGGAAAAAGACGAATATGAAGCTTTTTATGAAGCGCTTGTTTCTGCGGAAAGAGCTCCGCTCCATGAATTTGAAACCGCCGATCCCAAGGTTTACGAAGGCTGCATGCCGGTTGAAATAATGGCAAGCCGCGGGCACGATACTCTTCGTTTCGGGCCGCTCCGTCCGGTGGGTCTTACCGACCCGCATACCGGAAGAAGACCTTGGGCAAACGTTCAGCTTCGCAGAGAAAACGCGGAAGGAACCATGTATAATCTTGTTGGTTTTCAAACCAACCTTAAATTCGGCGAGCAGAAAAGAGTTTTTTCGATGATCCCCGGACTTGAAAACGCTGAATTTCTCCGCTACGGGGTTATGCACAGAGATACCTTTATGGATTCCCCGAGGCTTCTTAACAAAAACCTTTCGCTTAAAGCGGAACCCCGCCTTTTCTTCGCCGGACAGTTTACCGGAGTTGAAGGCTACACCGAATCCGCCGCAACGGGAATTATGGCCGGAATAAACGCCGCCCGTTTTGCAAAAGGCGAAGAACCTTTTGTTCTTCCGGAGCTGACCATGCTCGGCTCCCTTATAAACTATATAACCGATGAGAGCGTTGAAAGCTTCCAGCCCATGGGCGCTAATATGGGGCTTCTTCCCCCTCTTCCCAACAAAATCCGCCACAAGGACGAACGCTATCTTGCCGTTGCCGAAAGGGCGGTTGCCGCATTGGAGGCGATTTTATGAAAATTATAATTGATATCTACGGCGGAGATAACGCTCCTCTTGCTCCGCTTAAAGGAGCGGAAATGGCCGTTAAAGACCTTGGAGTTGAAATCATTGCGGTGGGAAACGAAGCGGAAATGAAGGAAATTTGCGAAAAAGAAAAAATTTCCACAGAAGGAATTACCTTTGTTGATGCTCCGCTTGTAATGCCGGTTTGCGCAGAACCCACCTCCGCCCTTAAAGAATATAAAGAAAGCAGCCTTGTAAAAGGTCTTTCTCTTCTTGCGGAAGGCGCAGGCGACGCTTATGTCGGCGCAGGTTCCACCGGCGCAATTGTTGTTGCGGCAACACTTATTGTAAAACGCATTAAAGGAATCAAAAGAGCGGCCCTTGCTTCCGTTCTTCCGGGTCTTGAGCATGATTATATGCTCCTTGATCTTGGCGCAAACGTTGAATGCCGCCCGGAAATGCTCAACCAGTTCGGAATGATGGGTTCTGTCTATATGCAGAGCGTTGAGGGTGTTGAAAACCCCACAGTCGGCCTTATAAACATCGGCGTTGAAGAAAGCAAAGGCACCGAACTTCAGAAAGAAGCTTTTGCGCTCATGAAAAATTCCGATTACAACTTTGTCGGAAATGTTGAAGTGCGCGATGTTCCCGCCGGAATCTGCGACGTTGCCGTTGCGGACGGTTGGACCGGAAACATTGTGCTCAAAACCATCGAAGGACTTGGAAAAGGCTTTGGAAAAATGCTTAAAGGCATGCTCACAAAGAACTTTTTTACCACCCTTTGCGCGGTTGTTCTTAAAGGCGGCATAGCCGAATTTAAATCCAAGATGGATTCCACAAAAAGAGGGGGCGCGCCCCTTCTTGGAATTGCAAAGCCGGTTATCAAAGCCCACGGAAACAGCAACCCCGTTGCCTTTAGAAACGCAATTCTTCAGGCAAAGATTTTTGTTGAAACCGATATAAACGGAACCATTTCCTCCGCCCTTGAAAAATTAAAGGAGGAAAAAGAATAATGAGCACCAGAGATCTTTCGATTCTCGAAGAGAAACTTGGATATAAATTCAAAAACATAAAATTTCTTGAAACCGGCGTTACCCATTCTTCCTTTGCGAACGAAACAAAGGAACATGTTCAGTATAACGAACGCCAGGAATTTCTTGGCGACGCTGTTTTGAGCATAATCGTTTCGGATTATATCTTTGAAAACTACACAAAACTTCCGGAAGGCGAACTTACAAAGCTTCGTGCTTCGCTTGTTTGTGAAAAAAGCCTTTGCGGTTTTTCCAACGAACTTGAAATGGGTTCTTTCCTTCGTCTTGGCCGCGGAGAAGACCTTATGGGCGGCCGCGAAAGACCTTCGATTCTTGCGGATGCTTTCGAAGCGGTTCTTGCCGCGGTTTATCTTGACGGCGGAATTGAACCCGCAACCGAAATCGTGCTCAGATTTGTAAAGAAGGCCCTTGAACACGTTGAAAACGCGCCTTTTAAAGATTACAAAACCCTTCTTCAGGAAATTATTCAGAAAAATCCGGAAGAAAGGCTTTCCTATGTGCTCGTTGGCGAAAGCGGCCCGGACCACGACAAGCGTTTTGAAGTTGACGTTATGCTCAACAGCAACGTAATCGGCCACGGTATCGGCAAAAGCAAAAAATCTGCCGAACAGATCGCCGCAAAAGAGGCATTGGAGCTGATGGGACAATGAAACACGCAAACGTAGCTTTTTTTGTCCCGATGGTCGGCTGCCCGCACCGGTGCTCATTTTGCGACCAAAATTCCATAACCGGCGAAAGCGGCGTTCCAACCCCGGAGGAAGTTGACAAAACTCTTAAAAAAGCCGCAAGGGAGCTTCACGGGTTTTCCGAAAAATCCGAAATTGCATTTTTCGGCGGAAGTTTTACGATGATTCCCCGGGAACTTATGCTCAGCCTTCTTGCTCCGGCAAAGAAATGGATCGACCGGAAGGCTTTTTCCGGAATCAGAATCAGCACAAGACCGGACGCCATTGATGAAGAGATCCTTTCCGTGCTCAAAGAATACGGGGTAACCTCCATTGAACTTGGCGCCCAGAGCTGCAGCGATGCGGTTCTTGAAAAGAACCGCCGGGGGCACACCTTTGAAGATACCCAAAAGGCTTCGGAACTTATTAAAAACGCAGGTTTTTCCCTTGGTCTTCAAATGATGACCGGAATGCCCGGTTCCACAAAGGAAGATGATCTGCTCACCGCGGCAAGATTTGCCGCCCTTAAACCGGACACCATGCGCATCTATCCGACCCTTGTGCTCAAAAACACGCTTATGGCAAAATGGTTTGAAAATGGCGAATACATACCCCAAAGCGTTGAGGAAGCAGCATCCGAATGTGCGGAACTTCTTGACGTTTTTGAACTTTATAATATTAAAGTAATCCGCCTTGGGCTCCATGCGGAAGAATCCCTTGAAGAAAATCTTCTTGCCGGGCCCTATCATCCGGCCTTTCGGGAAATTTGCGAAAGCATTCGCTTCCGCAAAAAAATTGCGCCGATGCTCACCCGCCTTCCCAAAGGGAGCTATGTGCTCAAAGTTGCCCCTTCCGAGGTTTCCAAATGCACCGGGCAGCACCGCTGCAACCTTGTTCATTGGGAAGAACTTGGCTATGAAATCAAAATTACCCCGGACAAAAATCTTAATCCCGGCGATTTTGAAGTTATGATTGCAGGAATGTAATAAACACCGTATGGCGGTAAGCTTACCTCCGCCCTACCGTTTCAAAACTGATTCTTAAAACAAGGAAGTGAAAACTTGTTTCTTAAATATCTTGAACTTTCCGGTTTCAAATCTTTTCCGGACAAAACAAAACTCAACTTCGGCCGCGGAATGACCGCAGTTGTCGGCCCAAACGGAAGCGGAAAAAGTAATATAAGCGACGCAGTTCGCTGGGTTCTGGGCGAAATGTCCACAAAGGCGCTTCGCGGAGGAAAGATGGAGGACGTTATTTTTAACGGAACCCACCTTCGCCGCGCCCACGGATTTGCGGAAGTCCGCATTTGTTTCGACAACAGCGACAGAGCTCTTCCGGTGGATTCCGACGAAGTCATTGTTTCAAGAAAATATTACCGCGACGGAAATTCCGATTACCGAATCGGCGACAAAAGCTGCCGCCTTAAAGACATAAACGAGCTTTTTATGGATACCGGACTTGGAAGGGACGGTTATTCCATTATCGGCCAGGGCAAAATTTCGGAAATTGTTTCGGCAAAGCCGAACCAGCGCAGAGAAATTTTTGAAGAAGCTTCGGGAATTTCAAAATTCCGCTACCGCAAAGAAGAAGCGGAAAAATCCCTTTCCAAAGCGGACGAAAACCTTCTTCGCCTTCGCGATAATCTTTCCGCCCTTGAAGAAAGGGTAGGTCCCCTTCTTGAACAATCCGAAAAGGCAAAAAAATTTCTTGAACTTTCCGAAGAAAAAAAATCTCTTGAAATTTCCGTATGGATGCGTTCTCTCCACCGCCTTAAAAGCCAGCTTGCGGAACAGAGCAGCACCATTGGAATTTACCAGAGCGAATATGATTCTTTGGATTCCTATTACAACGAAGCGGAAAACCGAATCAACGCTCTTTTTGAACAGATTAGGGATATTGATACTTCCGTTGAGGAAAAACGCGAAAAAATAAGCGAAAACGAAAACGCCGTAGGCGAACTTACCGCAAAGGCCGCGGTTTGCCAAAACGACATTGAACATAACCAATCCGAAATTTCCCGAATCGACGAAGAAATTGAAAGCCTTTCCCTTTCCGGAACCGCGGGAGATTCCGCCATTGAACTTCGCAGAAAAGAACTTTCCGAAAAAGAAGCGGAAGCGGAAAAACTTTCTTCCGAGGAAGAAAAGCTTAAAACTTTCGGAAATGAAATTTCCGGCGAAAAATCTGTCGCTCTCGGCGAAAAATCTGAAATTGAATCAAAAATTTCCGAAACGGAAACCGAAATCGGCCATATAAGCGTTGTTCTTGCAACCGCAAAGAACGACAAGGCCCAATATTCAGAAAGACTTGAACAGCTTTCCCTTTCCGCAAGCCAGAAACTTGTTCTTATTGAAGGTTACAAAAACGAACTTGTTGAAGTCAACGACCTTCTTGAGGAAATTGAGGACAAAACCGACAGCATCAACAACACCAAAGCCGGAATGATGATGAAGCGCGATCTTCGCAAAAATCAGCTTTCCGCAATGGAGGAAAAACGCAACAAGATCCGCCGTGAGGCAGATTCCTTCACCCAGCGCGCAAAACTTTTGCAGGATCTTGAACGTAATATGGAAGGTTTTGGCCCTTCGGTAAAATTTGTCCTCGACAAAGGCGCCGCCGGCGCTCTTCGCGGAATTCTTGAACCGGTTTCAAAAATCCTTTCCGTTGATGCAAAATATTCCCTTGCGGTGGAAACCGCAGTTGGCGCCGCTTTACAGAACATCGTCGTCACTGACGAAGACGCCGCTAAAAAAGCCATCCGCATGCTTAAGGAACAGGGACGCGGAAGAGTAACTTTCCTCCCGCTCACCACAATTAAAGGAACCCGCCTTGAAGAACGCGGTCTTTCCGATTGCGAAGGATTTATCGGAATCGGCTGTGACCTTGTTAAAAACGATCCGAAATTCGACGGAATCGTAAAATCCGTCCTTGGAAGAATCGTTGTGGCGGAAGATCTTGACTCTGCAACCGCTATTGCAAAAAAATTCGGATATAAATTCCGAATCGTTACCCTTGACGGCCAGCTTGTCAACGCAGGCGGTTCCCTTACCGGCGGTTCAAGCGTAAAATCCGCAGGAATCCTTTCCAGAAAACAGGAAATTGACGAACTTCTTAAAAAAGCCGCCGCCGCGGAAAAACTTCTTTCCGAAGGCGAAGCGGATTACAATAAACTTAAAGAAGAAATTTCCGCAATGGAAGCGGACGCTCTTGCAACCGAAAGCGAACTTCGCACCCTTTCTGAAGACAAAATCCGCGCGGAAGGTGAAAAGAAACGCCTTCTTATGCAGATTTCTGACGCAGAAGCGGCAGGTTCCGAAGCAGAAACCCAGCGCGAGATTCTTGGAAAAGCAATTAAAGATGCGGAAAACCGCATTTCCGAATACGAAAAACTTCTTTCCGAAAGAAACGAAAACAAAAATTCTCTCCTCGTAAAAATTTCCGCCGCTGACGAAAAACTTTCCGCCATCGGTGAAAAAGAAGCGAAAAACAGCGCGGATCTTTCTTCCCTTGCGCTTTCCGCCGCCATTATCCAAAAAGATATTGAAGCGGTTGAAACCGCAATTTCCCAACTTCTTGAAAGCCGCGGACAGCGGGAAGAAAAAATTCTTTCTCTCAACGAACGCAAGGCTCTTGTTATGGACAAAAACAGCGCCCTTGCACAAGAAATCAAAGAGATCGAAAACGAAAAAATCCGTCTTTCGGAAATTTGCGAAAAAAGCAGAACCGAAATTTCCGCCCTTTTTGCCCAGCGCCAGGATTTTGAAAAACGCACCACCGACGAGCGCACCGCCCAAAAGGATACGGTCAGCAAAAGAGAGGAAGCTTCCGGAAGACTTATCAAGGCAAGAACCCGCCTTGAAGAAATGCAGATCGATTATGACCGCATAATCGGCCAGCTTTGGGATGAATATGAAATGACTTTCAGCATGGCGGAGGAAGTTGCGGAAGAAATTTCCGAACCGCAGAAAGCCAACCGCCGCCTCAGCGAAATCAGAAACAAAATCAAGGCTCTCGGAAACGTCAACGTTTCTGCAATTGAGGAATTTAAGGAAGTTTCCGAACGTTATGAATTTATGAAATCCCAAATCGAGGATGCGGAAAAATCCCGCGACGAACTGCGCGGCCTTATCCGCAGCCTTATGGGACAGATGAGAACAATTTTCCTCGACCGCTTTACAAGCATTGCCGGAAACTTTGCCGTTGTTTTCAAGGAACTTTTTGGCGGCGGCGAAGCAAAACTTTTCCTTACCGACCCCGACAATGTTCTTGAATCCGGAATTGAAATTACCGTTCAGCCCCCGGGCAAAATTATCAACAACCTTGCTTCCCTTTCCGGCGGCGAACAAACTTTTGTCGCAATTGCAATCTATTTTGCAATCCTCAAAGTTCGCCCCGCGCCTTTCTGCATCCTCGACGAAATCGAAGCTGCCCTTGACGAAGCAAACGTTGATCGCTACGCGGATTATCTTCTTCGCCTTACCGAAAACACCCAGTTTATTGCAATTACCCACCGCCGCGGAACTATGGAACACGCGGACAGGCTTTACGGCGTAACCATGCAGGAAGAGGGCGTTTCCAAACTTCTTGAACTTACCCTTGCGGAAGTTGAAAATATTGAAAAATAATGTGTAGGGCGGGGCTTGCTCCCGCCGTAAATAAAGTATATTCTTACGATTTTTGGGGAAAACTTAAAACGGGCGGATAATATCCGCCCCAACTTTGGCTTTTTCAGCAAAAGGAGGCTTCCCTTTTTTGAATATACTTATAATCGACGATATGCTTCCTTTTGAAGGAAGCGAAAAAGGTTCTTCAAAAAAAGCGGTTTTCCGCCGTTTTTTTGAAGAAAACCGGAGGAGGAAAATTCTTCTTGCAAAGGAATGGCAGCGCCTTGGCGCAAACGTTCTTCTTGTAAGGGCCGAACTTTTGGGGAAAGAAAGCCCCCTTTCCTTCGAATTTCGGGAAACCGAAGGCATCAGCCAGCTTTTTGTTAAAATTCCGAAACCGAAAAAAACTTCCTTTTTAAGATTTCGCGAAGTTTTTGGCTTTTGCTCTGCAATTTCCGAAAACGCGCCGAGCCTTGGGGGAATTTTTAAGCCGGATATTGTTGTTTCCGGCGGGGTGATTCCTTCTTCGGTATTTGCCGGAATAAAAATCTGCGAAAGCTGCGGCTGCGCGCTTGCAACCGAACTTTTCTGTCTTCCGACAGAGTTTTTTAAAAAGAACCTCCGGAGCTTTTTCTTAAACCCCGTGCTCATTTTTATAAAACGGAACGTTGAAGCGGCTTTTTCAAGAAGCGAAGCCGTGCTCAGCTTTTTTCCGAAGGCGGCTGTTTCTTTTCCGAAAAGCAGAAATCTTTATCCAATGCTTTTTCCGGCGCAGATTTCTTTTGAAGAACCTTCGGAAAACGCAGATTCCCTTCGGGAAACCCTTTTTTCTTTCCGGGAAGGGGGCACCTTTGTGCTCGCTTTTTGCGGTGAACTTGAGGAAGGTTTTTCAATTGAAGAACTGATGCTCGCCGCCGCAAATTTCGGGCAGAAATTTGCCCTTGTTTTTCTTTCCGAAGGAACAAGAAAAAATTATTACAAGCGGTTCGTTTCGGAAAAAGGAATTACAAACGTTTTCTTTCTTGAAGGCGTTTTGAAAAAGGATATTCCGTATGTTCTTACCGCCGCGGACGGAATTTTTGTTTCGGAATCCGATTTTTCAAAAGGTTTTTTTCCGGAAGAACAAAATTTTTGGAACGCGCTCGGTGCTCAAAAGCCGGTTATCGCTTCTTCCGAGCATTGGGCAGATTTTTTCCGGAAGGCCGGCGGAGTTATTATTACAAAACCGCGCCGCAGGGACAGCATTTCTCTTGGAATAAAAACGCTTTTGAGCATGACCGAAACCGACCGGGAAACTCTTGGCCGGAGCAACCGGGATTTTTTTGAGAAAAACTCTTTGCAAAATTTTGCAAAGGACAGTTTTTTTCTTTTCGACAATCTTGCAAAACAAAAGGAGATCTAAAAAAATGATCCTTGTTATCGACATCGGGAACACCACAATGGAATTTGGGCTTTATGAGGAAGAAAAACTTTCGGGAGTTTTTCGTCTTGGTTCAAAACGCGACATAACTTCCGACGAAGTCGGACTTTTTGTGACACAGTTTTTTGAATACAAAGGTTTTTCTGTCGAAAATGTTTCCGACGTTATAATAAGTTCCGTTGTGCCCCAGGTCAACTATTCCGTTTGCAGCGCGGTTCGAAAATATTTTGGAAAAGAACCCCTTGTAATTGGGGAAAACATTTTCTGCAATATGCCGAATCTTTACGAAAACCCGAAGGAAGTTGGCGCGGACAGAATTGTTGATTCCTATGCGGCTTTTAAAAAATACGGCGGCCCGCTTATAATTGTTGATTTCGGCACCGCAACCACCTGCGAAGCGGTTTCCGCAAAGGGCGAATACCTCGGCGGTATAATCTACCCCGGAATCAAAACTTCCATGGATGCTCTTTATGAAAAGGCCGCGAAGCTCCCGAAAATCGAGATCCTTAAGCCGGAATTTGCTCTTGGAAAAAACACCGTTTCTTCAATGCAGAGCGGCGCTTATTACGGATATCTCGGCGCCATCGACATGATGGTAAAAAACCTTAAGGCTTCTGTCGGCGGCGAAGCAAAGGTTGTTGCAACCGGCGGTTTTGCAAGGCTTTTTGCCGAAGAGGATTTTTTTGATTATATCGACCAGCGTCTTCCCCTTGAAGGAATCAAAATGGTTTACGAAGATTCGAAAAAATGAGATAAAACAAAAACCTCCGGGAACAGAGGAGCTTCACAACGAAGTTCCTCTGTTTTTTTTGCAGATTAATTGTAGGGAACGGTCTTTACCGTTCCGTTTTTTTATATAAAAG
>JAFSEN010000030.1 GCA_017435745.1 Oscillospiraceae bacterium | reverse complement strand
GAAGTTCATTCTGCGAGCAGTGTGTTGAAAATTGCAGTAGATACAACGGGTGCGACCGTTACATCGCTAAGACTTTTAAGCCTATCAAGGTTCCGGTTGCGAGGCCGGTACGAAAGCAGAGTGGTATCGCGGATTTTGTTTTGTTCGTCCCTGCATATTTTGCGGGGACTTTTTTTATCCGGTATTTAATTAGCCCCGAACGAGGTTTTTAAATAAACAAATTTAAAATTTTGGAGGTAACCAAAATGAAAAAAATTCTTGCAGTTATTATGGCTCTTGTAATGATGCTCGCAGTTTCCGGCTGCGGAGAAACCGCCGGTGATGATGTTGTAACCGTTGGCGTAATCCAGTTTATGCAGCATGCTTCTCTTGACGAAGCATACCAGGGCTTTATCGATGGTCTTGCAGAAGCAGGCTATGTTGAAGGCGAAAACCTTAAAATTGATTTCCAGAACGCTTCCGGCGAAGTTGGCAACTGCCAGCAGATTTGTGATATCTTTGCAAACAGCGGAATCGATCTTGCTCTTGCAATTGCAACCCCCGCAGCACAGTCTGCAGTAAACGTTTTCCAGGAAACCGATATTCCCGTTTTCTTCACCGCAGTAACTGATGCAGTTGGCGCAGGACTTGTTGAATCCAACGAAGCTCCCGGCAAAAACGTAACCGGAACTCTCGATATGCCTGTAATTTACGACCAGATCGCCGTTATCAAAGACGTTCTTCCGGACGCACAGAAAATTGCAATTCTTTATACTTCCAGCGAACCCAACTCCGCAATCCAGGCTGACGAAGCAAAACTTGCAGCAGAAGCACTCGGAATGGAAGCTATTATCCAAACTTCTTCCTCTTCCAACGATATTCCCCAGGTTATTTCTTCCGTAGTCGGCAGCGTTGACGCAATTTATATTCCTTCCGACAACGCATTTGCTTCCGCAATGGCAACCGTTAACCAGGCTGCTGTTGAAAACCAGATCCCTGTTTTCTGCGCTGTTGAAGCAATGATTGCAGAAGGCGGAATTGCAACCACCGCAATCGATTATTACGAACTCGGAAAACAGACCGCAGCAATGGCAGTTCGTTATCTCAACGGCGAATCTGCTTCCGAAATCGCTGTTGAAACCCAGAAGGAATGTGCTCTTGTTGTCAACAAAACCTTCGCAGAAAGCGTCGGCGTTGAAATTCCTGCTGAAATCGTTGACAAAGCAGCAGTTGTATATTAATTATTAGATTAGGATGTTATTGATTAAATGAATATTACAAGCTGGTTATGGGATATACAGGGCGGCGCCACCCTTGGTGTAATTTGGGCGATTATGGCGCTTGGCCTTTATCTCACTTATCGAGTACTTAATTATGCAGATCTTACCGTTGACGGAAGCCTCACCCTTGGTGGGGCTGTTTCCGCTGTTTGCGTTGCCGCCGGAGTTTCTCCTATCCTTGCAATACTTATTGCAACCGTAAGCGGAATGGCCGCCGGTTCTGTCACCGGATTTCTCCACACAAAATTCAAAATTCCGGATCTCCTTGCGGGAATTCTTACCCAATTTGCGCTCTATTCCATAAACCTTCGTATTATGGGAAAAGCAAACTTCGGTCTTCTTAACGAAGTTACCCTTTTCAGCCAGATAAAGGCTCTTGGAATTCCTTCAAAATGGGCGGGACTTCTTGTGGGTGTTGTATTCGCAATCGTTCTTATCATTGCGGTATATTGCTTCTTCGGAACTGAAATCGGCTGCGCTCTTCGCGCAACCGGAAACAACCCCCACATGGTAAGAGCTATGGGCGCAAATACCAAAGTATATATCGTTCTCGGCCTTATCGTCGGAAACGGACTTGTTGCTATGTCCGGCGCACTTCTTGCACAGTATCAGGGATATGCAGATATCAATATGGGCGTTGGTACAATAGTAATCGGCCTTGCGGCTATTATGATAGGCGAAGTTCTGTTCAGCAAAAAGACCTATTTCCACCGCCTTGCGGGCGTTGTAATCGGTTCTATTGTTTACAGAATTATAATCGCTTTCGTTCTCAGAATAAGCCTTACCGCCGATACTTTTATTAAAATCACTGCGGACGATATGAAACTTATTACCGCAATAATTGTTGTAATCGCTCTTGTTGCGCCGGGTCTTAAAGATGCCGCTCTTGCGAAAGTTTCCGCAAAGGAGGGTGATTAAATGCTCGATATAAGCCATGTTTATAAAACTTTTAATAAAGGAACTCCTGTTCAGAAAGAAGCGCTCATCGACCTTAACCTCCACCTTGATGAAGGCGATTTTGTAACAATAATCGGCGGCAACGGCGCAGGAAAATCCACCATGCTCAATGCGGTTGCGGGTGTTTTTGAACTGGATAAAGGCCATATTTCCATCGACGGCCACGACGTTACAAAAGATCCGGAATACAAACGCGCAAAATATATCGGACGTGTTTTCCAGGATCCTCTCCGCGGAACGGCAGGGGATATGTGGATCGAAGAAAACCTTGCTTTTGCTCTTCGCCGCGGAAAAAACAGAAGCTTTAAATGGGGAATAAGCAACAAGGAACGCGAACAGTTTGTGGAACTTCTTAAAACCCTTGATCTTGGTCTTGAAGACAGGCTTGATTCAAAAGTGGGCCTTCTTTCGGGCGGTCAGCGTCAGGCTCTGACCCTTCTTATGGCAACCATCAAGAAACCCCAGCTTCTTCTTCTTGATGAACACACGGCCGCTCTTGACCCCAAAACCGCAAAGACGGTTCTTGAAATGACCAACAAGGTTGTTACCGAAAACAACCTTACAACTCTTATGGTAACCCATAACATGAACGACGCCATTAAATACGGCAACCGCCTTATTATGATGGATCACGGCCACGTTATCCTCGATATTTCCGGCGAAGAGAAAAAGAACCTTAGGGTTCCTGATCTTCTTGCGAAATTCGAAGAAGTAAGCGGAAAAGAATTTTCCAACGACAGAATGATGCTTGCAAAATAAAATTGCCTGCGTACTTGCAAATAAAAAAGCTCCCCCGAAAGAGGGGGAGCTTTTTTAATGCAAAAAAATGCCCCGGAAAATCCGGGGCATTTTTATTATGATTTTAAATATGGAAAACGATAGATTCTATCTTATTTTCCAAATTTTTTGGTGGCAACTGCG
>JAFSEN010000029.1 GCA_017435745.1 Oscillospiraceae bacterium | reverse complement strand
GATTTTGGTAAAAACTTTGCCGCGGGCTGCGTCGATTCCTTCTTTTTTACGTTTGATGGTACTCCATTTGGAATGTCCGGACATTATAAATCTCTCCTTGGTGGGAAAATTAGTTTACAGATTATTCTAACATATATAAATGGCTTTTGCAAGCCGTTTTTAATAAAAAAGCCCCCATTGCCTAAAGGGGGGAGGGCCACGAAGTGGCGGGGGGATTCTTTTTAAGTGAAAATTGACAGCGCGGGGAAACGGTTTTGACGGAAGGGTGGCTGTATGTTAATTCGCTATTGTTATTTTAAATTTAAAGTGGTACAATAAATCTGCGACGCAAATTCAATATTTTCAGACATTTCGGTGTGTATTTTTATCTTCCGATAAAAATGCATGCTCTATTTTCGCATACCGTAATGTCTGTATCGAGAATTTGTGTCGCAGCAAACGGAGCCTGCGTTTTTTGTGCGCGGCTTCGGCTGCGCATTTTTTTATTTTCGGGAGGAAAAAAGATGAAAAAACTGCTGGCACTGATTTTGGCGATGATTATGATGCTTTCTTTTACCGGGTGCGGAAGCGTTGAAGAGGCAAAAGATGAACTTACCATTGAAGATGTTGTCGGATATTGGGAATCTCCAAATAGAGTTAATTATGGAACTCAAGGAGAAGTGTTGTGGAGAGATTATACTTTAACTTTTTTTGAAGATGGTTCTGGAATATATACACATATTTTCAATGATGAACCTACACCTACAGAGGGCACATTCAAATATAGAATTGAAGGAAATAAAATAATAATTCCGAGTTCTGTGGGCTGGGAAGATACTGTATATACATATGATAATTCTGGTTCCACCCCGAAACTTATGGCATCTATGGCCGAAGGTTATTGGTACGAAAAAGTTTCCGACTGACATGATTTGATTCTTAATTCGGCGGGAGCAAGCCCCCACCCTACAAAAAAACACCTGCTCATCCAAGCAGGTGTTTTTTTACAATCCCTCAGTCAGCTTCGCTGACAGCTCCCTTTGCACAAGGGAGCCTTTTTTAAATGATAAACTGCAGAACCGTTCCGGTGAGGACGGAAACCGCGAAAAGAAATCCGGTAAGGCGAAGACATTCGATTTTGTCAACGTCGTTGCGGAAAAGAATAAGAAGACCGGTTCCCGCTCCGACAGAAAGTCCGGCAAAAGCCGCGCCGAAGGAAATCGCCCCTTCAGCATAAAGCTGGGCGATGATTATGGAGGAAGCGCAGTTGGGAATAAGCCCGACCATTCCGGCAACAAAAGGCTGGAAAAAGCTTTCGTTCGCAATAAATGCGGAAAAAGTTTCCTCACCGACATAGTGGATGCAAACTTCGAGGGCAAGCATCACAACAAAAATAAAAGCAAAGGTTTTTGCGGTGTGAAGAACGGTGCTTTTAAGAAGTCCGTGGTGGCCTTCGGTGTGACAATGGGAATGTTCTTCCACAACTTCCTCAAGTTCCTCTTTTGTGATGTTGAAAAGGCCAAAACGGTCAACAAGAAGCCCCGCAACAATTGCAAGAACAAGCTTTGCCCCGATGAGCGGAACGATCTTTCCGGCGCTTTCCGGGTTGGAAATAAGTACCGGAATTGCCTCGTCGCTGGTGGAAATAAAAACCGCAAGCATTGTTCCGGCGGTGATTATTCTGTTGGAATAAAGGTTTGCCGCAACAACGGAAAAACCGCATTGGGGAACAATTCCGAGAAGGGCGCCGACGGCGGCGCCGGCTTTTCCGAATTTTCCAAGCCAGGCGGCAAATTTTTCCGCGTGGCGGTGTTCAATAAATTCAATGAGCAGATATGCCGCAAAAAGAAAAGGCAGGGAAGAGGCGGCATGCTCAAGGGTGTGTTCGATTATATGAAGAAATTCGTGCATTTTTAACCTCGCTGAAATAATAGGAAATCAATAGATTATAATTATATTTTATAATGACGGTGGCAGTCAAGAATTTTTTGTTAATTTTAATAATAAATTTAATAAAAAAGTTTTTTGGGGGTTTTCGGAAAAATGAATTTTGATATAAACGATTATTCTCTTGGAAAAAGGCCCCTTTGGGCAATTTTTGCTTCCTTGCTGATTTTTATTGCAATGGCTTTTTTTGTGGTGAACTGCATCGCAATGGGTGAAGGAAGCCGCCTTTTGCCAATATATTCTGTTGAAACGCAGGAGAAAAAGGTTGCGGTAACTTTCAATTGCGCATGGGAAGCGGACGATATTCCGGAAATTCTTGCTCTTTTGGAAAAATATGAGGCGAAGGCAACCTTTTTTATTCTTGGGCAATGGGCGGAAGATAATCCGGACGAAGTGAAAATGATAGCAAACGCCGGCCACGAAATTGGAAACCACAGCAACACCCACCCGGATATGGCGGAAATTGGAATTGAAGAGGCAAAAAAGGAACTTTTGCGGTCTTCGGAACGGATTGAAAAATCCTGCGGCGTAAAACCGGTTTTATTCAGAGCGCCAAGCGGTTCCTATTCAAGCGAACTTATAAAAACCGCGGCGGAAATGGGTTTTATGACTATCCAGTGGGATGTTGACAGCCGGGACTGGAAGGATAAATCCGCAGGAGAAATGGTCGAAAGCGTTACAAAAAATGTCCGGAAGGGAAGCATAATACTTTTCCATTCCGGAAAAAAGAACACGCTGGAAGCCCTTCCGCAGATACTCGAAATACTTAAAAACGGCGGATATGAATTTGTCAAAGTTTCGGAACTTGTTTATACGGAAAACTATACCGTTGACCATACCGGAAGGCAGCATAAACTATAATTTACTTGAACCTAAAAACCTTTGTGTTACCATGTGATCAAAGGGAGGCGGAAATATGGACCTTTATGAAAAATTTAAAAAACTTGATACGGACAAAAGCCTTATCGGTCTTGAAGAAGGAGATTCCGAAGAATTTGCCGCGAAGCGGCAGGTTGTTCTTGATGAAATCAAAAACGAACTTGGGATAAAACCGCTTGAAGAACCTTTTGAATATGTAAAAACGATTCAGGCGGAATTTGATTATTCAAAAATCCGGTTTACCGAAGAATATTACGACGTTCTCGGGCTTGAATTTCCGGAATAAAATAAAACCGAAAAAAGTTTTGCGGCGGGGTTTTCCCCGCCGTTTTTTTGTTTCTGTAAAAATGAATTTTTGCATAAAAACCGCCAGATTTGTTAACAACTTGCAAATTTTGCAAAAAACAAGCGGTTTTGGCCTGTTTTATATTGATTTTTGCAGGAACTGCTGTTAAAATGAAATTTGGTATTTTAATTAACATATAAGGGGATGTTTAGATGAACAAGGATTTTTTACATAAAATTTCAGAAAACATGCACAGCTTTTCAAAAGGACAGAAGCGCATTGGAAATTTCATTCTTTCCCATTATGACAAAGCGGCTTTTATGACCGCCGCAAAACTCGGGGAATCCGTCGGTGTTTCCGAATCAACCGTTGTACGCTTTGCTTCCGAACTCGGTTTCGACGGATATCCGGAACTTCAGCATGCGCTTCAGGAAATGATCCGCAACCGCCTTACAACTGTTCAGAGAATCGAAATAGCCAGCGACCGCATGGGCAACGCGGACGTTCTTACAAAAGTTCTCAACATGGATATCGAAAAGATCCGCCGCACCCTTGAGGATACTTCCAGCGAGGAATTCAACAAAGTTGCGGATACAATTGTTTCCGCAAAACATATCTATATCCTCGGCGTAAGAAGCTCCGCTTCCCTTGCAAGTTTCCTCAGCTTTTATTTTTACAAGATTTTCGATAATGTCAGAAACGTTGCAACTTCCAGTACAAGCGAAGTTTTTGAGCAGATCATGAACATCGGCGAAGGGGATGTTTTCATCGCCATAACTTTCCCCAGATACAGCAAGCGAACCATAAAAGCCGCAAAATATGCCCATGACAAAGGCGCAACGGTAATCGCTCTTACCGACAGCCACAGCGCGCCGATTATCGAATACAGCGACAGAATCCTTCTTGCAAGAAGCGATATGGCCTCTTTTGCGGATTCGCTTGTTGCGCCCCTTTCCCTTATCAACGCGCTTATCGTTGCTATAGGAATCCGCAGAAGAAGCGAAATTTCCGCAACTTTCAATCAGCTTGAGCGAATCTGGTCCGAATACGAAGTTTACGAAAAGAGCGACGAACATGAAAGTTTATGATGTTATAATAGTCGGCGGGGGAGCCGCAGGCTGCGTTGCCGCGGGATATGCCGCCCAGAACGGAAAAAGCGTGCTTATTCTTGAACGCAACCGCCGCCCCGCAAGAAAAATACTCGTTACGGGAAAAGGCCGCTGCAACGTTACGAACAATTGCGAACCGGAAGAATTTTTTCGCCATGTAAGAAGCAACCCGCGCTTTCTTTACAGCGCGCTGAACCGTTTTGCGCCGAAACACACCATTGAGCTTTTTGAAAAGCTTGGGGTTCCCCTTAAAACCGAAAGAGGAAGAAGGGTTTTTCCCGTTTCAGACAAAGCAATCGATATTGCGGATGCTCTTCAGGTTTTTATCAAAAACAAAAACGTTGAAATAAAGCAGGGAAGGGCGGAAAAACTTGTTTTTGAAGAAGGCGTGCTCAAAGGCGTGCTCACAAAAGAAGGGGAAGCCTTCCGTGCTCAAAAGGTGCTCGTTTCAACCGGGGGACTGAGCTATTCCGCAACCGGTTCCAGCGGCGACGGCTATGAACTTGCAAAACAGGCC
Source organism: Oscillospiraceae bacterium (assembly GCA_017435745.1). GTDB lineage: Bacteria > Bacillota > Clostridia > Oscillospirales > Ruminococcaceae > UMGS1668. The sequence goes on along the minus strand of JAFSEN010000029.1, from coordinate 22,165 downwards.
GGCCATACGATAGTTCCCACAAGGGCTTCTCTTGTTGGAATTTACACCGCCGAAAATCTTTCCGAAGCTGCCGGGCTTTCTCTTAAAAACGTAACTTTGCGGCTTTATGACGCCAAAAAGAAGAAACCGATATACGAGGAACTGGGCGAGATGCTTATTACCCACGAAGGCATTTCCGGACCGCTGGTGCTCAGCGCAAGTTCATTTATGAGCACGGAACTTTCAAACTATCGCCTTGAACTTGATTTGAAACCCGGTCTTTCCGCCGAAGAACTTGATTCCAGAATTCTTAGGGATTTTTCCGCAAAAATAAACCGGGATTTTGCAAATTCCCTCGATGAACTTCTTCCGAGGAGTTTTATTCCCTATGTTGTTGAAAAAAGCGGAATCGACCCGGAAACCAAGGTCAACCAGATTACCAGAAACCAGCGCGCAGATCTTATTGCCGCAATAAAATCATTCCCGATAAAACCGGTTGATCTCGGAGATATCGAAGGTGCGGTAATAACCGCAGGAGGAGTTTCCGTCAAGGAAGTTGACCCCAAAACCATGGAATCAAAACTTTGCCCCGGACTTTATTTTGCCGGCGAAGTTCTCGATCTTGATGCCGAAACAGGAGGGTATAATCTCCAGATAGCTTTTGCCACCGGCTACGCCGCCGGAACGGCAATTTAAGGAGTTGTTTTTATGAAAATTGCCATAGATGGTCCTGCCGGGGCAGGAAAAAGCGCAACTGCTAAAGCGGTTGCGAAAGAAATGGGCTTTATTTATGTCGATACGGGCGCTCTTTACCGCGGAATCGGACTTTATGCCATCAGAAAAGGCGCAAAAACCTCTTCAATCGAAGAAGTTGTTCCGCTTCTTGCGGAAATAAAAATCGAAATGCGCCATATTGACGGAGAGCAGCACATTTTTCTTAACGGAGAGGATGTTTCCGGGCTTATCCGTACCGAATCTGTTTCGGCGGCAGCTTCCGATGTTTCGGCAATTCCCGCAGTTCGTGATTTCCTTTTCGATATGCAAAGGGATATTGCCGAAAAAAACAACGTTGTTATGGATGGGCGCGATATAGGAACCGTTGTTCTTCCGGATGCGGAACTTAAAATTTTTCTTACCGCGAAACCGGAAATTAGAGCGGAGCGCAGAGTTAAACAGCTTGCCGAAAAAGGGATCGAAGCAAATTTCGATGCGGTTCTGGAAGACGTTATCCAGCGGGATTACAACGATTCCAACAGAGATTTCCGCCCGCTTAAACTTGCAAAAGACGGAATTCTTCTCGACAATTCGGAGATGAGCTTTGAAGAAACTTTTGAAAAAATAATTTCGCTTGCAAGGGAGCGCATGGCTTGAAAAGAGAGATAATTGTTGCAGATTCCGCAGGTTTTTGCTTCGGGGTAAAACGCGCGGTTGGAATTGCGGAAGAATTTGCCGAAAAAGGAATTCCGGCGGTGACGCTCGGAGAGATTATACATAACCCGACCGTTGTCGAAAACCTTAAAGCAAAGGGAGTTTATCCTGTGGAGGAAGTTTCGGAAGTTCCGGAAGGGGCAACGCTTATTCTCCGTTCCCACGGAGTTCCCCTTTCGGTGATAGATGAATTGGAGAAAAAGTGTATTCCCTACGCGGACGCCACCTGCCCGTTTGTGGCAAGGATACACCGCATTGTTGCGGAGCGTACAGCGGCCGGAGATACTGTAATTATCACGGGAAATCCGCATCATGCGGAGGTTCGGGGCATTATCGGACATGCCAAAGGTGATGTCCGCGTGGTGCGTAATCTTGCGGAATTGGAAGAACTTTCCAAAAAAGAAGAAAATCTTTGTGCAAAATGTATCACAATTGTCTCGCAAACCACTTTTTTGCGGGCGGAATGGGAAAAATGCGAAAAATTTGCAAAAAAGGTATATACAAATTTATTAATTTTTGATACAATATGTAATGATGCCTGTACTAAACAAAGCGAGGCGGACATTCTTTCGCGCCGATGCAATGGGATGATTGTAGTCGGTGGGCGGAATAGTTCCAACACCGCAAGGTTATGGGAGACCTGCGCGGCCAACTGTCCGACTGTTTTGATTGAGTATCCATCAGAACTAAAGCCGAATGATTGGAAAAATTGCGAAGTAATAGGCGTCACTGCCGGTGCATCAACCCCATACGGCATAATTAAGGAGGTACTACAAACCATGAGTGAAAACAAAGAAATCAGCTTTGAGGAAATGCTGGAACAGTCCTTTGAAAAGGAAGAATCCAAATATGTCAGAAACGGCGAAAAAGTCCAGGCAACCGTAATGGTAGTTAAGGACACCGAAATTGTTGTCAGCGTTGGCAGCAAACATACCGGATTCGTTTCTTCTGAAGAACTTTCCGAAGATCCCAGCGTAAAGCCTGCCGATATCGTCAAAGTAGGCGACGAGATCACCCTCAAAGTTCTGCACGTAAATGATGCCGACGGCACCATGACCCTTTCCAAAAAGAAAGTTGATGCAGAGAAAAACTTCCAGGTTGTTGAAGAAGCAGCCGGAACTGACGAAATTTTGGAAGGAACTGTTGTCGAGGTCGTCAAAGGCGGCGTTATCGTTGTAACTGATGGTGTTCGCGTATTCATCCCTGCTTCCCAGGCAACTGCATCCAGAAACGAAGCCCTTGAAGGTCTTCTTAAACAGAACGTTAAATTCCGCGTTCTCGAAGTAAACGCACAGCGCAAACGTGCAATCGGTTCCATCAAATCCGTTCTCAACGAAGAAAGAAAAGCAAGACAGGTTGCTTTCTGGGAGAACATCGAAGTTGGCCAGGTATTCCAGGGCAAAGTAAAATCCCTTACTTCCTATGGTGCATTCGTTGACCTCGGCGGCGTTGACGGAATGGTTCATGTTTCCGAACTTTCCTGGCTCCGCGTTGCAAAACCCGCTGATGTTGTAAGCGTTGGCGATACTCTTGAAGTATTCGTAAAAGACGTTGACAAAGAAAACAAAAAAATCAGCCTCGGTTACAAAAAAGAAGAAGACAACCCTTGGGAAATCCTTAAGAGAGATTATCCTGTCGGAACCGTTGCAAAAGCAAAAATTGTCAGCATGACCGCTTTCGGTGCATTTGCAAACCTTATCCCCGGAATTGATGGTCTTATCCACATTTCCCAGATCTCTCACGAACGCGTTGCAAAACCCGAAGACGTTCTTTCCGTCGGTCAGGAAGTTGATGTTAAAATCACCGATGTCGATTTTGACAAACACCGCGTTTCCTTCTCTATGAAAGCTCTTGTTGAAGCTCCCGCAAAAGAGGAAGCAGAGGAAGAAGCTCCTGTTGAAGAATAATCTTTAATAGATGATACATAAAAAAGCCGCTGCTTTTGCAGCGGCTTTTTTTGCGCTTTTTTAAGATATTTGGAAGAAAATTTAAATTTTTTCAAAAAATATGGTTTCACCTATTGACTTTATTGTGGTAAAGTGTTACTATGATACCACAGTAAAACAAACGGAGGACAGAACGATGACCGCAATATGGCAAAAACCTTCGGAAGTAAAGCGACACCGACATTGATGCTTATCTTCTAATTCATTAAAAAACATCAATTATCAAAAAACTTTCTTTTGGAGGAACTTAAAATGAAAAAACTTATCGCTGTTATTCTTGCTCTTATCTTTACTCTTTCCTTTACCGCTTGCGGCGCGGAAGAAACCGCTTCCGACCTTGAATATATTACCAACAACGGAAAAATCGTAGTCGGCATCACCGATTTTGTTCCGATGGATTATGAAGACGAAAACGGCGAATGGATCGGTTTTGACGCAGACATGGCAAAAGAATTTGCCGAATATCTCGGTGTCGAAGTGGAATTCATCATAATTGACTGGGACAACAAAATTTTTGAACTTGAAAACAAGAGCATCGACGTTGTCTGGAACGGAATGACTCTTACCGATAAAGTTAAAAACGCAATGGGCTGTTCCGATCCTTACTGCAAAAACGCACAGGTAGTCGTTGTTAAATCGGACGTTGCGGATCAGTATCAGGACGAAGCTTCCATTGCAGATCTTGCTTTTGCAGTTGAAGCAGGTTCCGCAGGTAAAGAAATCGTCGAAAGCCTCGGTCTCAGCTTCACCGAAGTTGCATATCAGAGCGACGCTCTTATGGAAGTTGCGGCAGGAACTTCTGACGCATGCGTAATCGACCTTCTTATGGCCGGCGCAATGATCGGCGAAGGAACCGGTTATCCCGACCTTACATACACCGTTTCTCTTACCAGCGAAGATTATGTTGTAGGCTTCAGAAAAGGCAGCGACCTTGTTGAAAAATTCAACCAGTTCTGGGCAGATGCCTGCGCAGAGGGAATCGTTCTTGAAACCGCAAAACTCTACGGCGTTCAGGAATCCGTAATCATCAAATAAGAATCCCCTTACAAAACTTAAAATAACTTTCAGCGCAGGGAACATCGGGAACGGTGTTCCCTGCGTTGGTGAAAAAAAGAGGTTAAAATGTTCGAAATTTCTTTCTTTGCCCAACTGAATTGGCCCCAGATACAGGAGGTTTTGCTTTCGCTTAACGAAGGCTTTGTTAAATCTCTTGAAATATTTTTCCTAACCCTTCTGGGTTCTCTTCCCCTTGGACTGATAATCGCTTTCGGTTCCATGAGCAGCATCGGAATAATCCGTTGGTTCAATAAAATGATGGTATGGGTGATAAGGGGAACGCCGCTTATGCTTCAGCTTATCATTATTTATTACGGACCGGGAATTATTTTGGATAACAACTGGTGGGGAAGCGGCGCCGCTGGCCGTTTTATTGCCGCAATGATCGCTTTTATTCTCAACTATGCCTGCTATTTTTCCGAAATATACCGCGGCGGAATCGAGGGGATTCCGAAAGGGCAGTATGAAGCCGGGGAAGTTCTTGGCATGACAAAAAGCCAGATATTTTTCAAAATCGTCCTTCTCCAGGTAATAAAACGCATTATTCCGCCCATGGGCAACGAGGTTATCACCCTTGTAAAAGATACTTCCCTTGTGCGTGTTATTGCCGTTTATGAACTTATGTGGAACGGACAGGATTTTATCAAATCCGAAGGAATAATTTGGCCGATGCTTTTTACCGGCGTTTATTATCTGCTTTTCAGCGGAATTCTTACAATATTCCTTGGTTGGCTTGAAAAGAAAATGGATTATTTTAAGGTGTAAAAATGGCTATTCTTGAAGTAAAAAACTTAAAAAAGAACTTCGGCGAACTTGAAGTTTTAAAAGGAATCGATTTTTCTCTTGAAAAAGGCGACGTTATGGCGGTAATCGGTTCTTCCGGAAACGGAAAAACAACTCTTCTTCGCTGCATAAACTTTCTTGAAACTCCCAACGAAGGCGAAATTATCGTTAACGGAGAAACTCTTTTTGATGCTTCGCAGAAAAACAGCGCAAGCGAAAGCGATATCCGAAAAAAGCGCCTTCATTTCGGGCTTGTTTTCCAGAACTTCAACCTTTTTCCGCAATATACCGTTCTTGGAAACGTAATGCTTGCAAAGGAGCTTCTTGAAAAAGAACGCCCGGATTACAAACAGAACAAAAAGCAGATAAAGGCAGAAATTGAAGCGGAAGCAAGAAATCTTCTTGATGAAGTCGGCCTTTCGGATAAGCTTGATTTTTATCCGCACCAGCTTTCCGGAGGTCAGCAGCAGAGGGTTGCTATCGCAAGAGCGCTTGCGCTCAAGCCGGATATACTTTGTTTTGACGAGCCGACTTCCGCCCTTGACCCGGAACTTACCGGAGAAGTTTTGAAAGTTATAAAATCTCTTGCGGACAGCAACATGACAATGATCGTCGTAACCCACGAAATGAGCTTTGCAAGGGACGTTGCGAACAAAATCATCTTTATGGATGAAGGAAAAATCCTTGAGGAAGGTTCGCCGGAAGATATCTTCGAAAACCCGAAGCATGAAAGGGTTCGCGAATTTATCGGCGGAATCGGCGCAATTTGAGAAACAAAAAAGGAGGCTTTTGGAGCCTCCTTTATTTTTTTAAATTTCTTCGATAAAAGGTTCGATATATTCCCTTATGAAATCAACTCTGTCGAAAACGGTCGGCTTGAAATACGAAGACACCGCGATTACGATATTTTTTTCCGGGTTTATATAAATAACGTTTCCGCTGTTTCCTATTGCGGCGTAAATTTTCTTTTTCCGGTCGATTATCCACCAAAGGTAACCGTATTCCATTCCGCGGAAATAATCGCTTTCAACGGTTCTCGGCCTCGTCATTTCTTCTATCCAACCGGAAGAAACGATTTGTTTTCCGTCGAAGGTGCCTTTGTTAAGGCAAAGCAGACCGATTTTTGCCATATCTTCCGCGGAAAGGCAAAGCCCGTATCCGGGAGTTCCAAGACCTTCCGGGTCGGCGAACCAGATGTTTTCTTTCGGCGTTTTGCTTATGGTGAACTGTTTATGTTCTTCGGCGGTTTTGGCATAATAATTTTCGTGCGGTTTGATTCCAAGGGGTTCAAAAAGATATTCGTTGGCAAAATCGACGGTTTTCATATTTGTGGCCCTGTATAAAATTCCGGAAAGAATATGAAGACAGACGGTTTGGTAATTGAATTCATCGGTAAGGCCTTTTCTTCCGCCAAGAAAATCGAGGGAGGAAAAAGTCCAGTTATCGCTTGAACAAACCTTAGACCAGGGGTCGCCTTTGCATTTATAAGGCGCCCTCATGGTCAGCAGATGTTTTATGGCAACATCGTAAATCGTTTTTTCGCCGCGCTTGACCTTATAATCGGGAAAATAATCCAAAACTTTGTCGTCAACGCTTTTTATTTGCCCTTTATCGATTGCTATTCCGATAAGCAAGGCTATAATGCTCTTTGTGGCGGACATTATATGGGTGCAATCGTCCTTTTTATAATTGTTCCAGCAATCGGAGTAAACAAAATCGCCGTTCTTAATTGCCGAAACCTGACAGATATTGGACTGCTGCTTTTCTATAAAATCATGAAGTTCTTCTTTGTTCATAAAATGCTTTCTCGCTTTCGTTTAGGTTTTCGGACGTCCTGAAATAAGCATAATTTAATTAAAAATTAAAATCAATAGCTTTCTTAAAATTAATTACCCTCATTGAAATTTTAACAAAATAGTGTTAATATTAAGGGTGGAAAAATCTGCCTGTTTAATCGGGCAAAAGGAGTGATATTGTTTGAAACGTGATGAAAGAAATCTCAGCATGCTCACCGATTTTTATGAACTTACTATGATGAACGGTTACCTTGAAAAAGGAATGGGCGATACCGTTGCGGTTTTTGACGTTTTCTTCAGAACAATTCCGGATAACGGCGGTTTTGCGATTTTTGCGGGTCTTGAACAGCTTATAGACTATCTCAAAAATCTTAGCTTCACCGAAGAAGATATTGAATATCTCCGTTCCAAAAATTGTTTTTCCGAAACTTTTCTCGATTATCTCCGCAACTTTAAATTCGCATGTGACGTCTGGTGCGTTCCCGAAGGAACCCCGATTTTTCCGAGAGAACCCATTATGGTAATTAAAGGACCGGCAATTCAGGCGCAGTTTATCGAAACCGTTGTGCTCCTTATTGCTAACCACCAAAGCCTTATTGCAACCAAAGCAAACAGAATCGTTCGTGCGGCCCAGGGCAGACCGGTTATGGAATTCGGTTCCCGCCGCGCACAAAATGCAGATGCCGCGGTTCTCGGCGCAAGAGCTGCTTATATCGGCGGCGTTTCCGCAACCGCCTGCGCAATGACCGACAGAGATTACGGCGTTCCGGCAGTGGGAACCATGGCACACAGCTGGGTTCAGCTTATGGGTTCCGAATACGAGGCTTTTAAAGCATACGCCGAAACCTATCCCAACAACTGCACCCTTCTTGTCGATACCTATAACGTACTCAAATCCGGCGTTCCGAATGCAATAAAAGTTTTTGACGAAGTTCTTAAACCTCTCGGAATCCGCCCGAAGGGAATCCGAATCGATTCCGGCGATATTGCCTATCTTTCCGTAAAAGCAAGAAAAATGCTTGACGATGCGGGATATCCGGATTGCGGAATCGTCGCTTCCAACTCCCTTGATGAATATATAATCCGCGATCTTATTATCCAGGGCGCATCTATCAACAGCTTTGGAGTCGGCGAAAACCTTATCACCGCAAAAAGCGACCCCGTTTTCGGCTGTGTTTATAAACTTGCCGCGGTTGAAAGAGAAGGCGAGCTTAAACCGGTTATCAAAATAAGCGAATCCGTTGGAAAGATAACCATTCCGGATTTCAAGACTTTCTACCGTTTTTATTCAAAAGAGAACGGAAAAGCTGTTGCGGACTATATTGCACTTTATGATGAGGAAGCCCCGAACACCGACAAAGATATCGAAATTTTCGACCCCCAGGCAACCTGGAAGAAAAAAGTTCTCACAAACGTTGTGGCAAAACAGATGCTTGTTCCGATTTTTGAAAACGGAAAATGCGTTTACGAATCCCCTTCCATTCAGGAAATCCGCAAATACTGCGCAGAACAGGTTGATACCCTTTGGGAAGAGATGAAGCGTTTTGAATATCCCCATAAATATTACGTTGACCTTTCCCCGAAGCTTTGGAAGATCCAGAACGACCTTCTTACCGAAATGAACGGAAAATGGTAATTAAAAAGCAAAAAACCCCGTGCTCAGTTTGAGCACGGGGTTTTCTGTTTTTTTAATAAAATTATTCGGTTACGCCTACGCTTGAAGTTTCCGGCATTGTTGAACCGCCGTCGATAACGATTCCCTGGCCGGTGATATAGGAAGATTCGTCGGAAGCAAGGAAAGCGGCAAGTTCGCCAAGTTCTTCAATGGTGCCAAGGCGTCCCATGGGAATTCCGGAACCGATTCCGTTTATTACGCTTTCCGGATCGGAAGCGTTTGAAGCTTCGGCGATGCCTTCAACCATGGGGGTCATGATATATCCGGGCTGGATCGCGTTTACGCGGATTCCATAGGAAACAAGTTCCGCCGCAAGACCTTTTGTAAAGCCCATGAGAGCGGCTTTTGTGGTTGCATAAGCAACTTCACCCGGGTCCGCAACAAGAGGACCGGTTACGGAAGAAAGGTTTACTATTGCGCCTTTTTTCTTTTCCATCATGGTCGGAACAACCGCTTTTGCCATGTTCCATGCGCCTTTGATGTTGATATCAAAATGTGCATCACGGAGTTTGTCGTCGGTGTTCATAAAGGTATCGAGCCATGCGATTCCGGCGTTGTTAACAAGGATATCAACGGTGCCGAATTTTTCGATAACATCGGAAACGTTTGCTTTAATAGCTTCGCTGTCACGGACGTCGCAGAGATATCCGAGGACATCATAGCCTTCTGCTTTAAAAGATTCGGCAACTTCGGTCACTTTTTCGCTGTAATCGAAAATTGCGACCTTTGCGCCGTATTTAAGGAAAACTTTTACAATTCCAAGTCCGTTTCCCATTGCGCCGCCGGTTACGATTGCAACTTTGTTTTCGAGTTTCATAGGTTAAAACCTCCTGATAAATTTATAACAGAATTATAATATATTCCCGCGGTTTTGTAAACAACTAAAAAAAGCCTGCCGGCCGGCAGGCTTTTTTTACATTATTACAAAATTTTTTATGGTGTGGAATAATTATTTTTTTTCGAGTGAAACAACAATCCATTTTTCGTCTGTGGTTTTTTCAAGAACAAAATTTATAGTTTCTTTAGGAGTTGAGTTTGTTTCGTTTTCAGTCGGAACAACGCTGTTAACAATTGCTTCGACAACAATTCTTTCGTCCGATTCAGAAATAATTTCGGCGTTTTCGTATGCTATGTTGCCATATCCTCGGGAAAAACGAAGAAGATAGGCTTTTCCTTCAAATTCAAGAATGTGGTTTTTAAAAGTATCACCATAAAAAATTTCCGGCGAAACCCATTGGCTTATATAATCCGCAATTTCCTGTTCGTTTTTGAAATTATTAATTTCATAGCAAGAGTCAAGCATTTCGTTTGTATAATATCCGGGATATTTTTCGGGGTAATAATCCTCTTCGGGAACAAGTAAATCCGGGGTTTTGTCCCAATAAAGTTCTTCGGATTTTTCTTTATATAAAGGAACAAATTCAGCTTCGACGTTTGTTTTTGCAAAGAATCTTGTTTTTTCAATTTGGTTCAGTGCTTCCAGATATTGCCCGATCTCTTCTTCAGAAAGCAATAAATTTTCTTTTTCCGTAACACTGCTCTCAAGTTCTGCGGTTTCTTCTTTTGGTTCAGCAACCGGTTCTTCGGTTTTTCCACAGCTGGAAAGGCAGATTGCAAGGACAAGGGTTATTGCGACAAGCTTTTTCATTGTGCCATCTCCTTTAAAATAAAAATGCGTCCCATTAAGGGACGCATGAAAAATGCTTCCCTCAATGTTGCGACACATTTTTCCCCATAGCAAGGCGAAGGAATACATTTTTACCAATAGTATTCCCTTGCTAAGAGGATTATTAAAATGTGCCGCAAAAACATTATAGCTGAAAATTATATGGAAATCAACAAAAGTCATTATGTATTTTTCTGCCGAAAATGTTTTGCGCAATATAATAGTAAAAAAAGAAAGACATTTTTCAAAAACATCTTTCTTTTTTATTATTAAAATTTGTTGGCAATTGGGAGATAGTTTTTTTAAAAACCAGGGCAAGGATTGGTGTTTTAATATTATTTATTCCGGAAGATAGCTTACGTAATTATATCCGCCTTCCGGAAGAAGTTTTACGGTAAGGGAATGGTTGGTGGTTCCGTTGGTGTTGGTAAGGGTTAAGTGGATGGTTACGAGATCGTCAGATTTTTCAGCGGAAACATATTCAACGTAGGTATATTCTTCGGAAGAAGAAACGCCGTCGGAATAATAGCAGCCGGGTTCGGAACAGTAATATTCGCTTCCATGAAGATATTCAGCGGAAACGCCGAAATATGCGCTTACTTCGCCTTCAAAGAAATCGGCGGAATATGCGTAAACTTCGGATTCAAAACCTGCGGGAGTAACTTTTACTTTATCGGAGTTTTCGGTTCTGGAAGCAACCCAGGTGTAATAGCTGTTCGGTTCCATTGCGGAACAATCTTCTATTCCTTCGGAAAAATCATAGAAGCTGCCTTTTCTGGAAACAACGATGGAACCGTCAAATTTTCTGGTTCCGCCGAAATTAACAAGCATTTCTTCGTAAAGAGCAAGGTCTTCTTCGGTGATGACGGTTTCTTCCTGTGCGCATGCGGCAAAAGAAAGAATAAGCATAAGAGCAATTAAAAGAGCAAATATTTTTTTCATGTTGTATTCCTTTCAGTTTTTTAAAAGTCGCCCGTATATATTGCTCCTTTTAAAGGGCAGTTGTCAAGAGTGTTTTTGAAAAATATACAATCAATACATAAAAATAGCCGGATATTGACAGTTTTTGTTGAATATTCTTACTTAATAATGAATATTTAGCCGCGATTTTGCAAAACAAAAAGCCTGCCGGCCGGCAGGCTTTCTTCTTTTTATTAAACTTTTTCCGCAAGTTCGTAAATAAGTTTTTCGGTCTTTTCCCAACCGAGGCAGGGGTCGGTTATGGATTTTCCGTAAATTCCGCCGCCGGTTTTCTGACAGCCGTCTTCGATATAACTTTCGATCATAAAGCCTTTTACTATTTTTGCGATATCGCTGTTATATTTTCTGCTGTACATAACTTCGTGAGCAATTCTAATCTGTTCAAACCACTGTTTTCCGGAGTTGGAATGGTTGCAGTCAACGATGACCGCCGGGTTTTCAAAATTACCTTCGCTGTAAAGGTCGAAAACTCTCTGGAGGTCTTCGTAATGATAGTTCGGGTGGCTGTTTCCGTGTTTGTCAACATAGCCGCGCAAAATTGCGTGGGCAAGGGGATTGCCCTGGCTTTGAACTTCCCAGCCGCGATATACAAAATTATGGGGAACCTGGGCGGCGGTTATGGAGTTCATCATAACGGAAAGGTCGCCGCCGGTTGGGTTTTTCATTCCTACCGGAACGTCGATTCCGCTTGCGGTAAGGCGGTGGTGCTGGTCTTCAACGGAACGCGCGCCGACGGCAACATAACCGAGAAGATCGGAAAGATAGCGGTGGTTTTCCGGATAGAGCATTTCGTCCGCGCAGGTAAAACCGGTTTCCTCAAGAGCGCGAAGGTGGAATTTACGGACGGCGCAGATTCCTTCGAAAAGGTCCGGTTCGCCGTTGGGGTCCGGCTGATGAAGAAGACCCATATATCCCTGGCCGGTGGTTCTGGGTTTTCCGGTGTAAATTCTCGGGATAATTACGATTTTATCCTTAACTTCCTCCTGAACTTTTGCAAGGCGGTGGATATAATCGAGAACGGAATCTTCTCTGTCTGCGGAGCAGGGTCCGATTACGAGAACAAGTTTATCGGAGCGGGATTCGAAAACCGATTTAATTTCTTCGTCCCGGGCAGCTTTTACTGCCGCAAGTTCCGGAGTTAAGGGGTACATTTCCTTTGTTTCAAGAGGAATCGGAAGTTTTCTTTTAAATTCCATATTCATAGCAATATATCTCCTTTTTACTTTTTATCGAAGAGAGAACGGCGGGCGGTGGAAATGCGCATCATTTCGCGCATGGTTTTCCGGTCGCCGTTTTCAAGGGTTTTGCGAAGTTTTCCGAATTCGGAAAGAAATTTGTCCATCTGGTCAAGAAGGGTTTCTTTGTTCAGCAGAAAAAGTTCGCTCCACATTTCGTCGTTAATGCGGGCAATTCTTGTTAAATCGCGGAAGGAGTCGCCGGTGTAATCCTGGAGCTTTTCACCGTCATAACAGTTCATAAGCGAAACGGCAATGCAGTGGGTAAGCTGGGAAACAAAGCCGATCATTTCGTCGTGTTTTTCCGGGGTCAGGACAGAAACTCTTTCAAAACCCATAAGCCTTCCAAGTTCAAGACAATCCCGGATGGCGGATTCTGTGTTTTTTTCGGTGGGGGTAACAATATAGTTTGCGCCGTGAAAAATCTTTGGGTCGCTGTTCTGAACACCGTAAACTTCCTTACCTGCCATAGGGTGGGCGGCAATGAATTCAACGTCCGGGCGGAGCATTTCCTGGATTTCATAAACTACGGAACTTTTTACACCGGTAACATCCGTAATAAGTGTTCCGGGCTTGAAAAAATTCTGGTATTTTGAAATCCATTCCTTAAAGACCTTTGGATAAAGAGCAAAGATAACAAGTTCCGCATTTCCTATTGCTTCTTCGGAAGGCTTTGTAAAACCTTCGTCGATTATTCCGTTTTCAACGGCAAAATCTATATCTTCCTGGTTAAGGGTTATTGCGGAAATTTTAAATCCGAGTTTTCGAAGAGCTTTTGCATAGCTTCCGCCGATTAAACCAAGGCCCACAATGAGTATGTTTTTGCTTGTGTCAAGCATCATGGCAAATCACCTCGAATCCAAGATTTTCAAGTCTTTCGAAAAAATCCGGAAGACTTTTTCTCGAAGCTTCTGCGCCTTTTATAGTGCCGCCGGTAAGGGTTGAAAGAACGGCGCAGGACATTACGATTCTGTGGTCGTTGTGTCCGTCAAGAACTTCGGTTGGCGCATGAAAATTATGGGGGTAAACTACGACGCTGTCTTCGTGTACAGTTACCGCAACGCCGAATTTTGCAAGTTCCTCCGCCATAGCGGTTGCGCGGTCGCTTTCTTTTATTTTAAGGCGTCTTGTTCCGGTAAAAACTCCGCCGCCCTTAACAGCCGCAACCGCAAAAAGAATAGGGCCGAGATCCGGGCAATCGGAAATGTTTATGGTCGGGGTGCCTTTTCCGAGAAGAGCAAAGTTTTTTTCATAAACTTTGTCGCCCTGGCGGCTTTTGGGGTTGAGTCCGGTCATTTCGATTTCGCTGCCCAGTTCGTTGAGAGCGGCGAAGAATGCGGCGTTTGAATAATCTCCTTCGACGGAAGTTTCAACGGCTTTATAGCTTTGGCCTCCTTTTATGAAAAGGGTTTTTTCGTCCTGCCATTTTATTTCGATTCCGAAAGTTTCCAAAGCTTCGATCGTAAGGTTGATGTATGAAAGGCTTTCAACCGGAGGGATAAGCTGGATTACGCTGTCTTCTTCCATAAGCGGAAGAACGAAAAGAAGCCCGGTTATAAACTGGCTGCTGATATTGCCTTTTATTTTATATGTTCCGCTTTGAAGTTTTCCGCCAATGGTTATTTTGTCGGAAGAAGCTTCAAAAGTTATGCCCTGTTTTTTGAAAATATCTTCGTAAACGGAAAGAGGACGGGAAAGAAGTTTTTCGCTTCCGGTAAAGGTAAAAGTTTTTCCGTCAAGAAGACAAATTGGAATAAAAAAGCGAAGGGTGCTTCCGCTTTCGCGGCAGCGAAGAACCGCACCTTCCGGAATGTTGCGGATATCCGCGCCGGTTATGGTGACTTTGTCGCCTTCAATTTCATATTTTGCTCCGATTGCGGAAAGGCAATCGAGGGTTGCCTTCATATCTTCGGAAGAGGAAATTCCTTTAATAACGCTTTTTCCTTCAGAAAGTCCGCCGCCGATAAGAAGGCGGTGCGCCATGCTTTTTGAAGGCGGAGCAACCATTTTGCCTTTGCCCTTACCGGGTTTTATTTCGGCAATCATGCGTTTTCGCTCCTTTCTCTAAGGATATCCATGGCCTCGAGATAACCTCCGGTTCCGTGGCCGATAACCGAAGCGATGCATCCAAGGCGGATATAGCTTATCTGGCGGAAATCTTCGCGTTTTGAAACGTCGGAAATATGAACTTCGACGGTGGGGATTCCAACGGCTTTTACTGCATCGAGGATAGCGATGCTTGTGTGGGTATATGCGCCGGGGTTTATTACGATTCCGTCAAAAACACCGTATGCTTCCTGAATTTTATCAACAAGAGCGCCTTCGTGGTTGCTTTGAAAAAATTCGACGGAAACGCCGGTTTTTTCTGCATGGACGGAAATTTTTTCAAGGAGGGAATTATAATTTTCGCTTCCGTAAATTCCCGGTTCGCGGATTCCGAGCATGTTGAGGTTCGGGCCGTTAATCACCAAAATTTTCATTCTGAAAATCCTCCTTTATCATTTTGCAAACTTTTTCTGCTGCGCAGTTTGCATCGATTATTTTGTCCGCATATCTGCAATAGAGCGGATAACGTTCCGCGAAACGCTTTTTAATTGCTTCCGCAGTGGAAGCGGTTGGTCTGTCGCTTGTGGGAACAAGTTTTTCAATCGGGCGGTCAATGAAATATATCTTTCCGTTTTTGGAAAGATTGCGGATATTTTCCGGATTAAGAATTGCGCCGCCGCCGGTGGAGATTATTGCGCCGGTTTTCCCGGAAAGTTCAAAAATTGCTTCGCTTTCAATTTTTCTGAAGGCGGGTTCGCCTTCATTTGCAAAGATATCGGAAATTTTGCGGCCTGTTTTTTCGATTATTATTTCGTCCGAATCAAAAAGCGGCAATTTAAGTTCTTCGGAAAGAAGCTTTCCAACCGTTGTTTTTCCGGAAGCGGGCATTCCGATAAGAACAATGTTCTTTTTCATTCTTAAAAGCTGCTGATAAATGTCTTCGGCTTTTTCTTTGGGGATTTTTTTATCAAAAAAGTGTTCCGCCGCAAGAATTGCCTGCATAACGAGCATATAAAGTCCGCCCTTTGCGGGGATTCCAAGGTTTTGAGCACGCTGAACAAAATCTGTTTCAAGCGGATTATAAACAACGTCGATTGCTCCGGAGAGATTTGAAAAATTTGCCGGGTCAACAGCCATTCCGGAAAGTTTAGGGAACATTCCGCAAGGGGTTGTGTTGACTAAAATTTCCGCGTCGGAATGATTGAGCACAGCTTTCTCGTTTGTAATAATGCCTTCTCCGGGAACAATGTCGGTTTTGAGCACCGTTTGAGCACCGAGAGATTTCAGGACTGCTTCGGCGGTTTTGGAAGTTCCGCCGTTTCCTAAAATTATGGCTTTCTTTCCGGAAACGGAAATTCCGGTGCGTTCAAAAAGCGCTTTTAAACCGCCGAAATCCGTGTTGTATCCAAAAAGTTTTCCGCCGCGGTTAACAATTGTGTTGACCGCGCCTATGGCTTTTGCGGCTTCGTCGATTTCATCAAGAAAAGGAATCACAGCCTGTTTATAAGGAATGGTCACGTTGATTCCTTTAAAATCTTTTGCCTTTATAAAATTTTCAAGTTCTTCCGGCCGGAGTTCTTTTATTTCGTATTTGTAATTGCCGATTTTATTGTGGATTTCCGGCGAAAAACTGTGGGGAAGATGTTCCCCGATAAGTCCGTATTCCATAAAAATCACCTCAGCCAGTCAGTGCCGAATCTTTGGGCAAGAATATCGCAAAGGACAATCGCCGCGGCAGAATCGACAACGACCCTTGCTCTGTGGATAATTGCGGGGTCGTGGCGGCCGGTTATAACAAAATTTTTGTTTTCGGCTTTTTTGAAATCAACGGTTTCCTGCTCAAGAGAAATTGAAGGTGTGGGCTTTATTGCACAGCGGAAAGTTATGGGCATTCCGTTTGAAATTCCGCCGTTGATTCCGCCGTTGTTGTTGGTTTTGGTAAAGATTCTTCCGTTTTCGTCAATGCGCAAAGGGTCGTTGGCTTCGCTTCCGCGCATTTCTGCAAAACCGAATCCGGCGCCGAATTCAACGCCTTTTACTGCCGGAATGCTGAAAAGAATATGGGCAAGCTGACTTTCAATGCCGTCGAAATATGGTTCGCCGATTCCCGCAGGGACACCGGTTATTGCGGTTTCAAGGATTCCGCCGACGGAATCCTGTTCGTTTTTTGCGGCAAGGATCGCTTCTTCCATTTTTTCGCCGGCTTTTTCATCAAGAACGGCGAAAAGCTTTTCGTTAAGGAAATCTATTTCATTTTCTGTATCTTCAAATTTTCTGTCGGGGATTCCGGCACATTCTGCAATATGGGTTCCGATTTTAATGCCTTTTTTTGCAAGAGCGGAAATGCAGATTGCGCCTGCGGCGACGATTCCGGCGGTTATTCTTCCGGAAAAATGTCCGCCGCCGCGGTAATCCTGAAAACCATGGTATTTGCATTCCGCGGTATAATCCGCATGGCCGGGTCTTGCGGTTGCGGCAATTTCGGAATAATCCTTGCTTTTTGTATTTTCGTTGCGGATGATAATTGCAATTGACGTTCCGGTTGTAAAACCGTTAAAAACTCCGCTTAAAATTTCGAATTTGTCGCCTTCCCGGCGGGAAGTTGAAATTGCGCCGGCGGGGCGTCTTTTTGTAAGCTGGGCAGCGATGAAATCTTCATCAACCGGGATTCCCGGCGCCATTCCGGAAAGAACGGCGACGATTCCGGCTCCGTGGCTTTCGCCGGCAAGGGTTATGGAAACGCTTTGTCCGAATGTATCTTTCATGCAAAAAACTCCTTCATGCGTTCAAAAAGTTCGGCGGTGGACCATTCTTCCATTCTGAAATTTTCAATTTCCGGAAGGGTTATAACGGTTACTTTTTCGCCGGAAAACTTTTTATCGTGGGAAGCGGCGGAAATTAATTTTTCCATATCGCCGCGGTATTCTGTTGGAAGGCCGAGCTTTTTGAGCACGGCTTTAAGTCTTTCGCGGATTTCCGGCGAACACATGGGAAGCATTCCCAAAGCAACGCATTCCCCGTGATAAAGTCCGCCAAGTTCTTCGGCGCTTTCAATGGCGTGGCCCATGGTGTGTCCGAAGTTGAGGACTTTTCGAAGGCCGCTTTCTTTTTCGTCCTGCTCGACAACCCTGCATTTCGATTTTACGGAATGCTCGATTATTGTTTCGATGTTTTTGTGAGCATCGGAATTTTCAAAAAGTTCAAAAAGCTTCTTGTCGAAGCAAAGGGACATTTTAACCGCTTCCGCAAGGCCATTAGAAAAATGGCGTTCCGAAAGGGTTTTCAGAGTTTCCGGGTCGATAAGAACCGCCTTTGGCTGATAAAAAGCGCCGATTATATTTTTAACTCCGCCGAAGTTTACCGCGGTTTTTCCGCCGACGGAAGAATCCACCTGGGAAAGAACGGTTGTGGGGATATTGTAAAAATCTATTCCGCGCATATAGCTTGCGGCAGCAAAACCCGCAAGATCGCCGACTACTCCGCCGCCCACAGCCACAACGCAGTCGCTTCGGGTAAAACCGTGCTCAAGCATTTTTTTACAGAGCTTTTCAAAAACAAAAAGGCTTTTGCTTTCTTCTCCCATGGGTACGGTTTCGATAAAAGGAGCTTTGCATTGGGCGGCAACGGTTTTTGAATATTCTTCCGGAACGCCGGAATCGGTTACTATGAGCACCTTGCGTTCAAGGTTTAAAATTGAGCCGGCTTTTTTGAGCACGCCGCGTTCGATCGTTATATCATAGCTTCCCAAAGGAAGATTTACGGGGATTATCATTTGAAAAATCCTCCTTAAAGTTTTTTCTCGTGGGGGAAGGAACCGATTATGCGAAGACGGTCGCAATATTTTGAAAGTTCTTTCATCATCCGTTTTCCTTCTTCGCTGTAAGCGTTTCCGTCCGCTTCAATATAGAAATAATATTTCCACATAAGTTCCTTCATGGGTCTGCTGCGAAGGGTTCTCATGTTGAAGCCGCAATCGCCGATTATGTTTATCGCCTGGGCCAAAGCGCCGGCTTCGTCCCGGACGGTGAAAACCATTATAAACTGGCGTCCGGTTTCCTTATAATCCGGAAGACTTTCTGCCCTGGAAAAAACCGCAAAACGGGTTGTGTTCATGCTGCTTTCGTTTATTCGTCTTTCAAGAACTTTTAAACCGTAAAGTTTTGCGGTGTCGCGGCTTGCAATTGCCGCAACGGATTTGTCGGCCGCTTCAACAACTTTTTGGGCGGCAATTGCGGTGTTGTTCGCGCGAACGGCCTCAAACTCATGTTTTTTGATGAATTTTGCGCATTGTTCAAGGGCCTGGGGGTGGCTTATTACGGTTTTGATGTCGTCAATGGTCGCGCCCGGAAGACCAAGAAGGTTGTGGGTAACTTCGAGATCATAAATTCCGTTGATATAAAGATTTCCCTGGAACATAAGGTCGATTACCTGGGAAACTTCGCCCGCGTAGCTGTTTTCTATCGGAAGAACGGCGCAGTCACATTCGCCGTTCACAACAGCCTCGTAAGCTGAAGTGAAATCTCCGAACGGAATCTGTTTTGCGGAAGGAAAGATGTTTTTTGCGGCGATGTTGGCAAAAGCGCCTTCGACCCCGCTGTATGCAACCTTAAGTCCTTCCTGGAGCATTTGCTGATATTTTCGGGAAATGCCCATGGTGTCTTTAAGAAAATTTACATAGTAGGAACGAAGGGTTTCGTCTTCAACGAATTTGGAGTTTCTTGCAATAACTTCGTTTTCGCGGCTCTGGTCAAGAATAGGAAGACCGCGCTCCATTTTATATTCGGAAATAAGCTTTGCGGCTTCCATTCTTTTAACGAAAAGCTCCGCCATTTCCTTATCTATTTCATTGATGTTTTTTCTTGCTTCTTCAAGTTTGTTCATAAGGAATATTCCTCCGCAAGTTTTTTGAAAGACGGGAGCGAACGCTCGATTTGCTCTGTTGGAACACAATAGGAAATTCGAACAAATCCTTCCATGCCGAAATCGTCGCTTGGGACGATTAAAATTTCATGTTTTTTTGCCTTTTCCGAAAAAGCTTTTGCGTCCGGTTCGGGGGATTTTACAAAAAGATAAAACGCACCTTCCGGTTTAACGGCTTCAAAACCCATTTCGGAAAGGGAATTGTAAAGAAGATCCCTGTTTTTTTCATAAACGGAAAAATCCGAAGTCATATTGACGCATTTCGGAATCATTTTTTGGAAAAGGGAAGGAGCGCAGACGAACCCAAGGGCTCTTCCGGCGCCGCAGATTCCGGAATAAATTGCTTTCCAATCCGGATTTTCCGGCGAAACGAGGATATAACCGATTCGTTCGCCCGGAAGGGAAAGACTTTTGCTCCAGGAATAGCATATAATTGTATCTTTATAATATTTTGTCACGAAGGGAACTTCCGTTTTTCCGTAAACAAGTTCCCTGTAAGGTTCGTCGGAAATGAGATAAATTTTTCTTCCGAATTTTTCTTCCGCTTCCGAAAGAATCGAGGAAAGTTTTTTGATGGAATCTTCCGAAAAAACTGCGCCGGAAGGATTGTTCGGAGAATTGATTATTACTGCGGCGGTTTTTTCATTCAGAACTTCGGAAAGTTTTTCAAAATCCATCTGAAAATCCGGCCATTTGCAGGGAACGGAAACGGGTTTTCCGCCGGCGGTTTCAATAAAAACCGTGTATTCCGGAAAGAACGGCGCAAAGATAATTACTTCTTCGCCTTCTTCAATGACGGCGGAAAGGGAAATTGTAAGAGAAGCGGCGGCACCGCAGGTAAGATAAAGATTTTCCGGGCCAAAATTTGTTCCGAATCTTTCGTTAAGGTTTTCCGCAACGGCTTTTCTTGCAGAAAGGTCGCCGGGGGCGGAAGTATAGCCATGAACGGAAAGCGGGTTTTCTTCGGAAACCATTCTTGCAAGTTCTTCCGAAAATTCTTTCGGAGCGGGAACGCTCGGATTTCCTATGCTGAAATCGAAGACGTTTTCGGCACCGATTTCCGCCTTGCGTTTGTTTCCATATTCAAAAAGTTCTCTTATAACGGAGCGTTTTTCGCCCAGTTCTCTCATTCTTCCGGTGTTCATTCTGCACCTCCAAAACGGTCGGTTAACACTGTTAACCGATGGATAATATATCTATAATATACCTATATAAAACGAAAGTCAATAATTGAATTGCAAAAAATAAATGGTATAATGGAAACAGAAAGGGGGGCGGGAAGAATGGAAGAAGAATTCGGTTCTGCTTCGGTCAGAGAACAGCTTATCGTTGCGGGGATTTCGGAACTTGAAACCCACGGAGTGGCGGATTTTTCCCTTCGAAGGGTGGCTTCCGCCTGCAATATTTCCTGCGCGGCGCCTTATAAGCATTTTAAAAGCAAGGAAGCGCTTGTTGAAGGGATTTTTGACTATATAACAAGCCAGCTGAATCTTCTTCTTGACCAGGTTGCGGCGGTTTATTCCGATCCGAAAACCTGCCTTGTGGAAATTTGTATTGCCTATATCCGTTTTTGCATTGCAAACCCCCATTTCCGGGCGGTTCTTATGCTTTCCGGAAGAAAACTTCCCCTTGCGGAAAGGGTTGAAAGCTATATGAAAAACTGCTTTCCGGAAATGGAAACTGTCGAAAGGGCGGACAGGGGATATGTTATCCGCAGCATTGCATACGGCGCGGCGCTTCTTCTTGAAAGCGGTGAACTTGAATATAACGACCACATAATCGAGCGGATAAGGGAAAATCTTTTCCGCGAACTTGAAGAATAAAAACTAAAAAAACCTCCCGGAAGGGAGGCTTTTTTTAGGCAAAAATTAAAGAAAAACAGCTTTTGAAACACCCGGAAGCGTGTACACTTTTTAACCCAAAACTGGCCTCGGCGGGCATTTTTACGGCTTTGAAAAGTTGAAAACCTGTTGAATATTTTTTTGCTTCGTTTCCAATAATTTACAAAAATAAGAGCAAAAACAAACCAAAAACGGCTGTTTTTGCCCTTGATTTTAAAAAAATATAAAAAAATAGCGCCAAACCGCCCAAAACGGCTTGACACCTATTGACTTTAGTAATATAATAATAAAATGTACCATAATGGACATTTGTATCTCGTTCTAAACTACTATAGCACAGTTTGACGAAAAATGCAAGTGTTTCGGTCAAGAAAAATAAACGACGTAAATACGGATGAATGGAGTGAGCTATTTGGTAAATGTAAAACCTGTCAAGCTCGGAAAAAATGTCCGCATGAGTTTTTCCAAAATCAATGAGGTTCTGGATATGCCCAACCTTATCGAGGTACAGAAAGACTCTTATAAGTGGTTCCTTGAAGAAGGTCTTAAAGAAGTGTTCCGCGATGTTTCTGCCATCACGGATTATTCCGGCAACCTTGTTTTGGACTTCATCGATTATCATATCGAAAACAAGCCCAAATATACCATCGAGGAATGCAAAGAGCGCGACGTGACTTATGCAGCCCCTCTTCGCGTAAGAGCAAGACTGCAGAATAAAGAAACCGGCGAGATCAAAGAACAGGATATCTTTATGGGAGATTTCCCGATCATGACCCCTTCCGGCACTTTTGTCATCAACGGCGCAGAGCGTGT
>JAFSEN010000028.1 GCA_017435745.1 Oscillospiraceae bacterium | reverse complement strand
TGTGAACGTAGGAATTATCAAAAAGTTTTGTTTCATAGCCCATAACTTTTTCTGCCTGGGTTATGCCAAAAAACTTGCCGTTCATAAAAACCGCGGCTGTTATGATACAGAGCACAAGTGCGATTATGCAGATGCGCTCAAGATTTTTATTCGTTGACATAATACACCTTATCCCATATAGTCGCCGTTATAGCTTACCAGAACGGCACTTTGGATTCCTGGCATTTCCGCAAGAATGTTTACAAATTCTGTGTTTTCGTCTTTAAGGCGAACTTCCATATTGACTTCAACGGAGCCTTTCTGGACGGTTTTGCTTTTGATTACGCAGCGGTTTACGTTTTTTTCAATAAAATCCTTTGCGTGCATTTCGGTTGCGGCGCCGTCGCAGCGGATTACGATTATATAAGGGTTTGCGTGAGATTTTTTGTTTACAAAAACAAGAAGAATAACGCCGATTGCAGCGCTTCCGAAAACCGCAAGAGGAATCATTCCCGCCGCAAGAACAATGCCAACGGCAATTGACCAGAAAAGGAAAGCAATATCAAGCGGTTCCTTGATTGCGGTTCTGAAACGGACTATGGAAAGAGCACCGACCATACCGAGGGAAAGAACAACGTTGCTTGTTACGGCAAGGATAACAAGAGTTGTAATCATGGTGAGCGCAACAAGGGAAACTCCGAAGCTTGAAGAATACATAACTCCGGAAAAAGTCTTTTTATAAACAAGGAAAATAAAAAGACCGATTCCGAATGCGAGAGAAAGGGAAATTACCATATCGAAGACGCTTACACTCGAAACGTTTTCAAGAAAGCTGGATTTGAAGATATCGTTAAAAGTCATAATAAAAAATTCCTTTCTTTAGTTCAGCCGTAAATTCTGCAGGCGGCATATTTTGAAAAAGCGGCGCTTCGGCGGCTTTCAAGCTGGATTATATCCCGGATTATATCCGGAAGAAATTCGTCCCATTTGACTTCAAGGATAATGGGCGCGGTTCCGGCGGGAACGGTCGGAAGATTTGGATTCAGAATATCCGTTTGTTTTATTCCCGTCCGAATATCGTAATCGAGCGTGACCCTTACGTTTCCTGCGGGAAAGATGAAGGCTTCCCTCGTATAATCAACAACGGTTTTCGGAAGAAGACCTTCGGATTTCATTTTATAGCCAAGCTCCCGGAGAAGAGGTTTTTCCGAAGATGCGATGAAATCCCTTTCCCCGGCGATGATTTTCTCCGTTTCATCTTCGGAAAGCCATTCAATTTCTTTAAGGCAAAGACCGTTTATCTTGCTTTTCTTTTCAAGTTTTATAAGGGATTTGTCATGGTTATAAATTCTTATGCGGAATTTTTCTCTTCTGCTTACTCCGTTTAATTTTTCAAGAAGCGCCTTATCCTCGAGGTTATCGAAATAAAGGCTTCGGATAAAATATTTTCCGTCTTTTGCGTTTTCGTCCCTTTGCATAACGGCGGAAAGCCTTTGGCGAAGGATAAGCATATCCGAATAGTTTATCTCGTGTTTCCATTCGTGTCTGAATTTAGAAGCTATTTTTGTTCACTCCCTTTCGCTTTTTTGTTTCGTCCAAATTTTATCACCAAAAACTTAACCTTTGCTGAAAGAAGCGGGCAGGAACTGTTAAATGATTGTGAACATTCTCTTTTTCAGCTTTATTTAAGCGGCGCGGGTTATTATAATGAAAAAGAAATATATCCGGAGGAAACAAAATGAAAATTCTTATTATAGAAGACGAAAAAATCCTGGCGGATTCGATAAAATCCCTTCTGGAATCCAAAGGATTTGAAGCGGAAGCGGTTTATGACGGAGAAACGGGAAAAGATTATGCAAAGCTTGGGGTCTATGACCTTCTTATCCTCGACGTTATGATGCCGAAGATGAACGGTTATGAAGTTGCCCGGACCGTTCGGAAAAACCGCTGTTCAACGCCGATTCTTATGCTTACGGCAAAATCCTCGCTCGAAGACAGAATCGAAGGGCTTAACGCCGGTGCGGATTATTATCTTACAAAACCTTTTGATTCGCGGGAGCTTCTTGCCTGCATAAATGCCCTTTTGCGCAGACAGGGCGGACAGGTTGACGAAATGGTTTTCGGAAACACGGTTCTGGATTTGTCTTCTTCGATGCTTATCTGCAAAGGAAAGGAAATCCGCCTTTCCGCAAGGGAATTTGATGTTATGCGCGCGCTTTTTTCGGCAAAAAACCGCAACCTTTCAAAAGAAACTATCCTTGCAAAAGTCTGGGGATATGATTCAAATGCGGTTGAAAACCACGTTGAGGTATATGTCGGTTTTCTTCGCAAAAAGCTTGCAAGCATCGGTTCAAATGTAAAAATCGAATCCATAAGAAGGCTGGGTTATCATCTGGAGGTAGAAGATGATTAAAAAATTAAAGATAAAATTTGTCTGCATAAATATGGCGATAATCACTGCGGTGCTTTTTGTGATTTTCGGAATGATAATAACTTCCACCTCCGCAAACCTTGAAAGGGAAAGTATCGCTTTTATGCAGATCGCCTCGAAAAGCAGCTTTTTGCCCGGAAGACCGGGTGAACTTCCGGAAGAAACAAGAACCCCGTTCTTTACTGTAAAAATCAGCCAAAGCGGGGTGGTTTCCGCCGATGGAGGAAGCTTTTTTGACCTTTCTGACAGAGCGATGCTCGAAGAAATCGTTGATACCGCATTTTACTCCGAAGAAAAAACAGGAATAATTAAAAACTATAACCTTCGGTTTTTGAAAGAAGAAACTCCGGGCGGAACCACTATAATCTTTGCGGATACTTCTTCCGAACAGACAACGATAATAAACCTTATAAAAACCTGCGCGGTTATCGGAATAATCAGCTTTGGTGTTTTCTTCGGAATAAGCGTTCTTCTTGCCAGATGGGCAATTAAACCGGTTGAAAACGCATGGAA
Organism: Oscillospiraceae bacterium; assembly: GCA_017435745.1. Classification (GTDB taxonomy): domain Bacteria; phylum Bacillota; class Clostridia; order Oscillospirales; family Ruminococcaceae; genus UMGS1668. The sequence continues at coordinate 27,348 of JAFSEN010000028.1, read as the reverse complement.
ACAGCAAAAACAATTTGTTGCGGATGCTTCGCACGAGCTTAAAACCCCTCTTACGGTAATTCTGACAAATGCAGAACTTCTGCAGAGCGAAGACTGCACTGAAACGGATAAAAACCGTCTTTCGGGTAACATTTATTCCATGTCAAAACGCATGAGGGGCCTTGTGGAAAATCTTCTTGACCTTGCAAGGGCGGATAACGGAACTTCGAAAATGGTTTTTGAAAAGCTGAATTTCAGCGACCTTGTTTATGAATCGATTCTCCCGTTTGAACCGGTTTATTTCGAAAACGGAAAAAACCTTTATTACCGCCTTGATAAGGATATAAATCTTTGGGGAAGCGCAGATTATCTCAAACAGACCGTTGATATTCTTCTTGATAACGCGAATAAATATTCTTTTGATAACACGGCAGTCAGGGTGGAACTGATAAAAAAAGAAAAACATTGTGTTCTTTCGGTAAAAAGCGAGGGAGAGCATATTTCAAAGGAAAATCTTAAAAATATTTTCAAAAGGTTTTACCGCGTTGATGAAGCGAGAACCGACGGGGAAAGTTATGGGCTCGGTCTTTCCATCGCTGAAAGCATAATAAAAGAACATAAAGGAAAAATCTGGGCGGAAAGCAAAGGAACTGAAAACACGTTTTTTGTGCAGATGCCAATATAAAAAAAGAACTCCACCGGATGGTAGAGCTCTGAAAATGTTCTTGGAAACGATTAACGTTTGGAGAACTGGTCGCGCGTTAATAAAACAGTCCTGTGGACTGTTTTTTAGCGTCGACCCACAGCAAGCTGTGCTTGCGAGGACACCTCAGTGCACAGAATAAAAAAGAACCCCACCAAAAGGCAAGGTTCTTGAAATGTTCTGAATAACGATCAACGTTTGGAGAACTGGTCGCGCGTTAATAAAACAGTCCTGTGGACTGTTTTTAGCGTCGACCCGCAGCGAACTATGTTCGCGAGGACACCTCAGTACACAAAAGAAAAAGCCTTCCGCAAAAGCGAAAGGCTTGATTCTCTGTGTAATCCAACAATTAACGTTTGGAGAACTGAGGTGCACGACGTGCTTTTTTGAGACCGTATTTTTTACGTTCTTTCATTCTGGGGTCACGGGTAAGGAGACCTGCTTTTTTGAGAACGGGTCTGAGTTCTTCGTTGTACTGAAGAAGTGCACGGGAAAGACCGTGGCGGATTGCACCTGCCTGGCCGGTTACGCCGCCGCCTGCAACAGTGCAAACGATGTCGAATGCGCCGATGGTTTCGGTAAGTTCCATGGGCTGACGAACGATGAGTTTAAGGGTATCAAGGCCGAAATAATCGTCGATGTCGCGGCCGTTGATGGTGATTGCGCCGGTTCCGTTAGGATAAACGCGAACACGAGCTACAGAGCTTTTTCTTCTACCGGTACCGTAGAAGTAAGGGTTAGAATCATACATGGTTTACGTCCTCCTTCCGAATCATTTTACCCAAGCTTCGGGAGCCTGAGCCTGGTGTTTGTGGTTTGCGCCAGCATAGATGTGGCAACGGGTAAGGCTTTTTGCGCCAACGCTGTTGTGGGGAAGCATGCCTTTAACAGCAAGTTTCATAGCGAAAGCGGGGTTTTTAGCCATAAGGGTTTTGTAGTTAACTTCTTTGAGGTGACCTACATAACCGGTGTGGTGATAATATTTTTTCTGGATGAGTTTGTTGCCGGTAAGAACAGCTTTTTCAGCGTTGATGATTACAACGTAATCGCCGCAGTCTGCATGGGCAGCAAAATCAACTTTATGTTTGCCGCGAAGAAGAACAGCAGCCTGTGCAGCAACACGGCCAAGTGCTTTTCCTTCAGCGTCAAGAACATACCATTTACGCTCAATAGTAGAAGCGTTAGGCATAGTAGTGGACATAGCGTTTACCTCCGTTTAAATTTCCTTATAATATTACTTTCGTTCAAAAGCGACAGTCATTATTATAATTAAAGAAAAGGCCTTTGTCAACAACTTTTTTGAAAAAATTTAATTTAGAAATTGATTGCTTTATTTTTCTTTGTTTTTCTCTTGTTTTCTTCGTTTTTCTAACTTTCAATTTTTAAATTTTGTTTTTAAAACAATTAAAAAAAGGGCTTGAATCAGCCGAAATACAAATTGTTAGCACTCTAAACAAAAGAGTGCTAAAATTAACATTTTGTTCAAAGAAGTATAATAAAATATACGATTTTCGGGGGTATAACATAATTGTCAGAAGGAAATGACATAGAATACAAATAAAAAGAGAAAAGAGATGGTCTCCAATGGAACACATCGAAAAATCAAAGCTCATTTCCGTCTAAAAAAACAAAAATCCTATTTAAAATTTTGGAGGCATTATTATGTTTGAACTTGCACGCAGAAATAATCATCATGTAGAAAGCTATAACCCCTTCCGCGAAATGGAAGAATTTGAAAAGAAATTCTTTGCTAACCCCTTTGCAGGATTTTTTGAAACTCCTGCCCTTACCGAATTTAAAACCGATGTTGCGGACGAAGGCGACCATTATCTTCTTGAGGCCGACCTTCCCGGTTTTGAAAAAAAGGATATTCGCCTTGACGTAAACGGGGACGTTCTCCGTGTCCACGCAGAAAGACATTCCCGCTTTGAAGAAAAAGACAAGGAAAATAAGGTTGTACGCATGGAGCGTTCTTTCGGATCCTATAACAGAGAATTTGATATCTCCGGAATTAAGGCGGAGGAAATCAAAGCAAAATATGAAAACGGTGTTCTCAAGCTTGTTCTTCCGAAGAAGGAACAAGTTCTTCCCGAAAGCAGAACTCTTGAAATCGAATAATACCGAAAAAAACAAAAAAAGGGAAAGCGGCAGCCGCCGCTTTCCCTTTTTATTTTTCTGTTTCTTCTTCGATTTTTACTTTCCGGCGTTTTTTGACCGCCTCGGTCAGTAAAAATTCTATCTGTCCGTTGACGGAGCGGAAATCATCCTCCGCCCAACGGGAAATTTCTTCCCATAAAGTCGGCGAAAGCCGGAGCAAAAGCTGTTTTTTATCTTTTTCTGCCAAAAGGCCTCCGCCTCCTTCCGTTTGATTTTATAATACTATTTTAATATATTGAGCCGGTATTTACAATAGGCTGGGCGTCGTTGCTTCCGCAAAGAACAACAAGAAGGTTGGAAACCATCTGCGCCTTGCGTTCCTCGTCCATATCAACGACATTGTCGCCTTCAAGGCGTTCAAGAGCCATTTCCACCATTCCCACTGCGCCGTCAACAATAAGTTTTCTTGCGGCAATGATTGCGGAAGCCTGCTGGCGCTGGAGCATTGCGGCGGCAATTTCCGGAGCATAGGCAAGGTGGGTGATTCTTGCTTCGGTAACTTCGATTCCGGCGATTTCGACTCTGCACTGGATTTCGTCTTTAAGGCGCTGTGCAACCTCAAGGCTGGAACCGCGGAGGGATTTTTCATCCCCTTCTTCGGATTCATCATAGGGATATTCCCTTACGATGTTGCGGAGGGCGGCGTCGCACTGGGTGGAAAGGAATTCAACGTAGTTATCAACGTTGAAAACGGCTTTCGCAGGATCGGTAACGTGCCAGATAACAACGGTTCCGATGATTACCGGGTTGCCGAGCTGGTCGTTGATTTTCTGTTTATCGTTGGTAAGGGTGATTTCCTTGAGGGAAACCCTTTTGTTGGGAGAAAGCTGGACGGAAGCGGTGGAAGCTTTTCCGGAAGCGGCTGCTTCCGCATTTGCGGCTGCGGCTTTTTCAAACGCCTTTTCGTAAGCGGGGTTGATTGCGGAAGCAAAAGGATTGATGAAGAAAAATCCCGGTCCGTAAATAGTGCCGTAATATTCGCCGAAAAGGGTGAGGACATAGGCTTCGTTGGGGCGAAGGGTGCGAAGTCCGCAAAAGAGAATCGGAATTACGATAAAAGCAAGGATTCCGCAGAGAATAAGCAGAATCAAAGAAAGCGGGAACAATTTTCCGCCGTCAAGCATGATACAGCCGGCGATAAAGCCGCCGATAGTCACGATTTCGCCGAGGATAAGCAGAAGGAGTATTCCCATGCCGTTTTTCGGACGGAGTTCCTTGCTGTAATCGTTTCTTACGTTTGCATTCATAATATGATCATCCTTTCTTAGATGTGAATTGCAAAAACTGATATCATTTTGATATCACCATTATATTACCACATCCTGGAAAGGCTGTCAATATTTTTTTAAAGCCTTCCCTCGGGGGAAGGTGGCAAAACCGAAGGTTTTGACGGATGAGGGGAAAACCCCGTCCAATTAAAAACGGCCGCATTTTTTGCAGAACGGTCAAGACCGTTCCCTACGGTAACCGCCGAGCCAATGACCTCCCCTTTCAGGGGAGCTTTTTATGCCGCGGGGCTTTTCCGGTTTTCCTTCTCCGGAAAATAAATTTCCCGGAGAACAAAAAATCCCGCGCAGGAAACAAAACCAAGCGCCGCGCCGATGATTATGTTTTCAAGGTGCTCCGGCGAGGAAGGTGCCGAAGGCAGAACGGGATTTTCGATGATTTTCGCGCTGCTGCCGCCGATTATTTCCGCTCCTCTTTCCGGAAGAACCGCCGCAACCGCATCCGCAAGGGCTTTTGCATCGCCGGGTTTTTCCGCAGAAACCGTTACCCGGAGGATCTCCGTGTTTTCAACCGCTTCGGCAAAAATCATTTTTCCGGCTTTTTCCGGGGTGATATCCGCTTTTGCGGCGGAGATTATCTCAAGAAGGCAGTCCCTTGTCCCAAGGATGACCTTATAGGAATCCACAAGGCTCCGGGAAGCGGAAATATCGCTTACCGTCGTGATTTCATAATTTCCGTTGTCGATATAGAACATCACCGAGGATTCATAAACCGGATTCAGGAGCACAAAGCTGATTGCCGCGGCGAATGCACCGCAAAAAACAGTTCCGGCGGCGATTATATGCAGCTTTTTTATTAATAAAAGGAATATATCTTTTATATTAACTTCAAATTCCCTGCTCATTCCTCATCCTCCTTTTTCCAGACGGTTCTGTTGATTATTTCAGTATAGCTTTCGATGATTCTGACGATTTTTCCGGAAACGTTCCGGTCGGAATAATCCGGAACATCCGCCGCAGAATCGCCGTTTCTGTTCATGGAAACCGCGGTTTCCACCGCCCGGAGAAGGGATTTTTCTCCGATTCCCGCAAGGATAAATGCGCCTTTTTCAAGAGCTTCCGGTCTTTCGGTGCTGGTACGGACGCAAACCGCCGGAAAAGCCTTTCCGACTGAGGCAAAAAAGCTGCTTTCCTCCGGAAGGGTTCCGCTGTCCGAAACCACCGCAAAGGCGTTCATCTGAAGATTGCAGTAATCATGGAAGCCGAAAGGTTCATGGCGGATGACCTTTTTATCAAGTACAAAACCGCTTTCCAAAAGCCGCTTTGCGCTTCGGGGATGGCAGGAATAGAGCACCGGCATATCGTATTTTTCCGCCATTTTGTTGATTGCGCCGAAAAGGGAAAGAAAGTTCCTTTCGGTGTCGATGTTTTCCTCCCGGTGGACGGAAAGAAGGATGTATTTTTCCTTTTCAAGACCAAGCCTTCCGAGGATATCGCTCCCTTCGATTCCGGAAATGTTTTCCGAAAGGACCTCCGCCATGGGTGAACCGGTGACGAAGGTGCGCTCCATCGGAAAGCCGCATTCAATAAGATATTCCTTCGCCCGCTGGGAATAGGGAAGGTTGACGTCGCTTATGATATCGACTATTCTGCGGTTCGTTTCCTCCGGAAGGCATTCGTCCTTGCATCGGTTGCCCGCTTCCATATGAAAAACCGGAATATGGAGCCGCTTTGCACTTATGACGGAAAGGCAGGAATTTGTATCGCCCAGAACAAGCAGGGCATCCGGCTTTATCTCCGCCATAAGGTCATAGCTTTTCGAAATGATATTGCCGATTGTTTCTCCAAGATTTTTTCCGGCGGCGGAAAGATTTATTTCCGGAGCATCAAGCCCCAGATCCCGGAAGAAAATTCCGTTGAGGCTAAAATCATAGTTCTGTCCGGTGTGGGCAAGGATGGTATCAAAATATTTCCGGCATTTTTTTATTACCGCGGAAAGACGGATTATTTCCGGTCTTGTTCCGACGATTATCAGAAGCCGGAGCTTTCCGTTTTCCCTGAATTTCGGATAGTTTTCCAATTTTTATTCCACCTTTCCGGGATAGGTATCGGGTTTTTCCGGGCAAAAATTTTCGCTTGCCCAGATTACGGTAATGAGTTTTTCCGTTTTGCTGAGGTTTATTATCTCATGAGCACAGCCCGGAGGAATGAGGATCTCCTCGATTTTATCTCCGGAAATCCTGTGCTCAAAAATCTCTCCGGTTACGCTGTTTCGGATGCGGATAAGCCCCGTTCCGGAAACTGCGGTGAAGATTTCTGCCTTTGTCATGTGCCAGTGTCCGCCTTTGAGCACGCCGGGTTCAAGAATATTGAGGCTGAACTGTCCGGAGCCTTCGGTACGGAAAAGTTCGGTGAAACTTCCGCGTTCATCGGAATGCGTTTTTTTGAAAAAGGCGGTTTTATCCGCCGGGAGATATGAAAGATAGGTCGAAAAAAGCGCTTTTTCAAGAGATTTTTCCGGAATTGACGGGATTTCCCCGCCGTCCGAAAAGCCTTTTATAATTTTTGCAATTTCGCCGAGGGTCGTTTTATAAGTTCCGGGAACGAAGCAGAATTTTCCCCTTTCCGAAGGAACCAAAGCGGTTTTGGAATAATCGCAGCGATTGATTTTTCCGCCGAGCACGGAAAGAATCTCCTCAGCAAGGCGGTCGATATAAAGAAGTTCAATTTCCGCATCCGGATTTGAAATTTCCATGGATTTTCCGTTCGCCGCATTATGGCAGAAGGTTGCAACGGCGGAATTATAGTTCGGTCTGCACCATTTTCCGAACACGTTCGGAAGGCGGTAAACAAGAACCTGAGCACCGGTTTTCTCTCCGTGCTCAAAGACAAGGTTTTCTGCCGCAAGTTTTGATTTTCCGTATTCGCTTCGGGCATATTTTCCGGAAAGGGAAGCCTGGATCGAACTCGCAAAAAGGAAGGGACAGCTGTTGCCGGAGGATCTGAGCATGCTCAGGATTTCACCGGTGAAATCCCGGTTGATTTTCATAAAATCCTCCGGATTTTCCGGTCGGTTTGCGCCGGAAAAACAAAGGACAAAATCCGCCTTCCGGCAAAATTCCCGGAGGACATCCTTCGGGGTATCCTTTTCGCATTCGAAAATTTCGTGTTCTCCTCCGGCTTTGAGCACGGCGCAAAGGTTCCTTCCGATGAATCCGCCGGCGCCGGTTATGAGAATTTTCATCCGAGCACCACGCCTTCCGAAAGAGCTTTTCTGATATATTCCGCGTAAAGAAGTTTTTCAACCGTTTCCTCAACGCCGAGCCTTTGGGTGCTGTGGCTGGTATATGCCTCCTCCTCAAAAGGCGGAATATCCCCGTCGATGCAGAATTTATCATAGTTAAGGTCCCTTTCGTCCGCCGCAACCCGGAAATAATCGCCCATATCCTCGCTTCGGATGCTCTCCTCCCTTGTCATAAGGGTTTCAAAAAGCTTTTCGCCGTGCCTTGTTCCGATGATGTTCGTTCCGGTATCGCCGAAAAGATTCTGCACCGCTTTTGCAAGGTCGCCGATGGTTGCCGCCGGGGATTTGCGGATAAAAATATCCCCGGGATTTGCGTTTTCGAAGGCGAAAAGGATGAGATCCACCGCTTCATCAAGGTTCATAAGGAACCGGGTCATATCCGGATTTGTGATGGTGATGGGATTTCCGGCTTTGATTTGTTCGATGAAAAGGGGAATTACGGAACCGCGGCTGCACATAACGTTTCCGTAGCGGGTGCAGCAGATAACTGTTTTTCCCCGTTCCTGGGCAATTCTTGCGTTTGCGGCGGCAACCCGTTCCATCATCGCCTTGGAAATTCCCATGGCGTTGATGGGATAGGCGGCTTTGTCGGTTGAAAGGCATACAACCTTTTCTGCCTCTGCTTCCATCGCCGCATGGAGCACGTTATCCGTTCCGATAACGTTGGTGCGCACCGCCTCCATCGGGAAAAATTCGCAGGATGGAACCTGCTTAAGAGCCGCCGCATGGAAAACATAGTCAACTCCCCACATGGCATCACGGATGCTCCGTTCATCCCGGACGTCGCCGATATAAAATTTTATTTTGTGGGCATCCTCCGGAAATCTCTGCTGAAATTCATGGCGCATATCGTCCTGTTTTTTCTCATCCCGGGAGAAAATACGGATTTCTCCGATATCTGTCCGGAGAAAGCGGTTCAGCACCGCGTTCCCGAAGGAACCGGTTCCGCCGGTTATAAGAAGAGTTTTGTTTTCAAAAATGCTCATGCAAACACCCCGTTTTTATTTTAAATCTTTCAAAAGAATTGCGTTTCCGATAAGTTCTGCGTTTTCCCGGAAGTCTGCGACGAAAACCGGAACGAGAACGGAAGAAAAAATCTGCGCCGCAACCGAAGCAGCCGCAGCTCCCGCTCCTCCGAAGGAAGGAATCAGCAGGAAATTCAGCAGAACGTTTCCGACTGCGGAAAAGAAATATACCAGAACAAGCTTTTTCTGCCGGTTTTTACAGACTATCCATGCGTTTCTCGCAACGCCGAGATAGGAAAAAGCAGTCTGCCATGTTATTATCCGAAGGATTTTTGCCGCCGGAAGAAAAGCTTCGCCATAAAGGATTTTTATAATCGGCTCACCGAAGATGCAGAAGAAAACCGAAACGGAAACCGAAAGCCAGAAAACAATTGCATAAAGCCGCCGGTTCATTTTTCCGAAGAGCTCTTCGTTTCCGGCGGATTCGACTATTGAAGGATGGAACGAATCAATTGCCGCGGAAAGAACAAAGCACCAGACCGCCGAAAGGGAAAAGGCGATTGAATAAAAACCCGTTTCCGTTTCGCCAAAAAATTCCCGGAGCATTATTTTATCCGTCTGGGAATATACAGCAACCATAACTCCCGGGAGTATAAAATGCTTTGATTTATCCAAAATGTATTTTGCATAATCCGCCGAAAAGAAAAGTTTTCCGCCGCCGTTTCTTTTATATGCGATAAAAAGGAAAATTCCGGCGAAGATATAATCCACCGATGCCGCAAGGGCAAAGAAAAGAACGCTTTTTCCCGTAACAATAAGGAAAATTTTATAGCAGGCGGTGATTGCATAGGCAAGAAAAGCCGCCAAGGCGGAGATTTTTGATTCCAGCTTCGATTGGAACCAGTATGCAAAAAGTCCGGAAATTTCAAAAATCAGCCCCAGAGAAGAAAGAGCGACAACCGCCGATGCAAGTTCATCCTCCGGATTTATCAGGAACCCAAGGGCGGTTATTGCCGCCGCAGAAAGAAAACTTGAGAAAGCCCGGAGCCCCATGGATGTCCCGAGGATTTTTCCCTCCTCACCGGGATTTTCGGCAAACTCCCGGAGGATAACCGAGTTTATCCCGAGATTGCAGACCGAGGCAAAAAATCCGGTGTATGCGGCGGCGTAGCTTATCAGTCCGAAATTCGAAGGACCGAGATACCGCGCAGTCAGAAGTCCCGCAAGGAAATTTATTGCCATCTGCCCGATTTTTCCTGCAATGATCCAGCCGGCGTTTTTTGTGATTTTATTTTCAAGAAGTTCTTTTATCATCTTTTTCCTCAAAAAATTCATGCTTTGCCGCAGGGTCCGTTTTCAAAAAAGACTCCCTCTTCGCCGGAAAGAACCTTTTCCGAAAGGACATAAAAACGCTTTGCGGCGGTTTTTGCGTTCCATGAATCAACAATAGTTTTATAGGCGGCGAAACCAAGCCGTTTTTGCACGGAGGGATTTTCAAGAAGGAATTTCACCTTTCCGAAAAGTTCATCCGCGCCGTTTTTATATGTGAACCCGTTTTCGCCGTCGTTTATGAGATAGGTGACAGCGCCGGCTTCGCTGTTTCCGATTACCGCACAGCCGCTGTTCATGGCTTCGTTAAGAACAGCGCCCCAGCCTTCACGTTTTCCGCTTGTGAGGATGAAAATTCCGGCTTTTTCCATCTCCCGGCGGACTTCGGAAGGATTCATCGCGCCGAGGAAAACAATATTTTCCGAAAGACTTTTTTCCAGAACCGCCCTTCGGAGGTTTTCCTCCTCTTCACCAAGGCCGATGAGTTTTATCCGGAAACAAAGGCCTGCGTTTTTCAGCCTTTCCGCAAGTTCAATGCAGATTTCCGGGTGCTTCCAGCGAAGGAACCTTCCGCACCAGAGGATTTCGGCGCAGTCCTTTCCGGAAAAAACCGCTTTTGGATTTTCATATCGGACGGTCTCCGGGAAATATCCCCATTTATATGCCCGTTTTTTAAAAAGACCGAATTTTGCAAAATCCTTTGCGGAAAAAGCACCGGCGGAAAGAAGGCGAACATTTTGCGGATTCAGAAAACGCCATTTTATAAGACGGAAGGGGAACTTAAAAATCTCCGGACCGTTTTTAAAAGGACGCTCCGAATACCGGAAAACAAGCTTTTTTGCCCGGATACATCTTTGAATAATCTTTTCCGGAGCGGAACCGGCGATTACGATATCTGCATTTTCGATGGCAAAATCCGCTTCGGCGATTCCAAGGACGTAATCCGGTTTTTTCTCCGTTCCCCAGCCGAGCTTTTTGCGTTCTTCGGGCATTGCTTCGGTTTCGATAAAACGGAAATCATCAAAAAGGAGAGCAAATTCATCCGAAAGGCTTTTTTGATGATGATTAAAATAATTCGAGATAAAAACAAGTCCTGCCGTTTTTAAAACCTCCCTTTTTCCGCCAAAAAGGCAGATTTTTCAAACATTCCGTCGATGAGCAGGAACGCGCAGAAGAAAAGCGGCGCACCCTGCCAGATGGGTTCAAGGAAAAACTGTGCAAAGATAACCAAGGTGAAAACAGCCCCGGAGATTTTTTCGTTCCGCCCGATTTCCGGAAGAAGATATATCCGCCGCATCCGAAGAAGCGAACTTAACGAAAACAGAACCAGCGCGAAAAAGGCAAAAATCCCCGCCTCGTCAAAAATATCAAGCCAGAGGTCATGGGCATAGTTCCCGGCAACTTCGTTTTTTATATGGTTTCCGCCGAAGGGAAACCGGAAAAAGTTTTCGAGGTATTTCGCCTTCAGCAAAAGGCGGCTTCCGGCTCCGAAAAGGCTGTTGCCGTGGATTTCAAGCCTCCGGAAAAGATAGCTGTTTTCATAAAGGCTTTTTGTTCCGAGGAAATCCGAAGAAAAAAGCGCCGCAAAAATTCCGGAAAGAAAAATCAGCATGAGCACCGCAAAAATCTTTCTTCCGGCGCCTTTTGCACCGAAAAACCAAAGCAGAAACGCGAGAAAAATCATGAGCATGCTCAAAGCGATGAAGGAGCGGCTTCCGATGAGCACGCTGTAAATCCCGGCGAAAATCCAGAGAAAAACGCCGGAAACGGCAAAAATCTTCCTCTTGGAACAAAAAATTATCCAGTAAAGAACCGCAATAAGAAAGGTTGCGTTGACTATCTGCCCGGTGACGGCGGAATATTTTCCGCTGAAAATATCAAGGCTCCTTCCGGAAGAAAGTTCCGTTCCGATCGCGATGTTATAGATAAAATTCCCCAGCACCCGAAAAGCCATCCCGAAGGCGAGAACGGATGCAGTTCTGAAGATTCCGCCGATGTTTCCGCTTTCCGGAAGGTTATATCCGGTTATCCAGATGAGCGGAACCGCAAGGAATTTTGCCGCCGGAAGGATTCCGGAATCCGGAAAAACAAAAAAGAAGCATAAAACCGAAAAGAGAACCGGAAGGATAAAATTTCCCGGAAGCCGGAGATTTTTCCCGTTCATAAAAAGAAAAGCTGTGCATACGGCGGAAAAAAGCCCGAAACCAACCGAGCCGATTCCCATAACCGCGAGCATCAGCAGAAAAAGAAGGATATTCTGTTCGTTTTTCCGGATTTCCGGGACAGTTTTTTGCGCTGCCATTTTTTTACACTCCCCAAAAATTCCGGTTCAGTTCTCATCCGAACCGGAAAAAACCTCCTCATAAAGGGAAATATATTCCCCGAATTTCTTCCTCATATCGAATTTTTCCCCGAAGCGGCGGCAATCCTCCGCCGCAAAATCCGCATTTTCGATGGCGGAAACAAGGGCTTCAAAATCATCTTTACTGATAACCATGCCGCTTTTTTCGCCGATGGTTTCGGCGCAGCCGCCGGAATCATAAGTTATAACCGGCGTTCCGCAGGAAGCGGCTTCAAGATTCACCGTCGGGAAGGTATCCTCCCGGGTGGGGTTAACAAAAATATCCGCCGCAGAATAAATTTCTGCAAGTTCGCGCTGATTTTCCGTCCTGCGGATGGGGATTATACCCTCCGGAAGGGATTTTTCGGTTTTTTCGTCCGTTCCGACGAGGACGATTTTATATCCTTCGCCGAGCCTTCCGGCGAGTTTTATAAAAACATCAAGCCCCTTCTTTTCGTTCCAGCCGAATGCACAGCCAAGAACGATTTTTTTGCCGAAAAGCCCGTGTTTTTCCCGGAAATCGCTTTCAATTGGACAGAAAACATCCGGGTCGATGCCGTTATTTATAATTTTCACCGGATAACCGCCGAGGAAGGATTCCCCTGCAAGATTCCCGAGCCATTCCGAGGGTGTGACAATGGTGAGATTTTCGATTCCGGTGAAAAGTTCCCGCTTGATTTCAAACATTTTTGCGGAGTTATCAAAAAAACTTTTCGGATAATTCCGGAAAAGGGAACAGCCGCCGCAGCCGCTTTTCCATTTTTCGCATCCGGCGGATTCAAAATGGGGGCAATGCCCGGTGAATGCCCAGCAGTCATGCAGTGTCCAGACGGTTTTTATATTTTTCCGCTTTATGTATCCGAAAAGAAGCGGAAGATTTATATAGGAATTATGGATGGAATGGAGATGGATTATATCCGGCGAAAAATCCTCGATTTTTCGGATAAGCTTTTTCGTTGCGGAATATGCAAAATGCCCCTCGAATCCGGAGATCCTTGCAAGAAGAACGCTTGCGCATCTTCCGTAAAAACCGCCGATTTTAATATATTCCTCATCCGGTTCGGAAAAGCGGTTTGAAAAAGTTACCGGTGAAGCGCAAAGAACTTTGTGCCCGCGTTTTTTCGCTTCCTTTGCAATTCCGAACATGATTTTTCCGGTGCTTCCGAAAACGCCGCCGTTTATCTGAAGGATTTTCAATGCCGCAATCTCCTTTCCGTTTTATTCAAGAGGACTGTAAAATTTCATCCCAAGCTTCATCATTATATATTTTAATATAAGGAATAAGGGAGCGGGAAGATTCCGGCGCAGAGAGGTCCGAAAATCAAGCAGAAATTCCTCAAAAAAGCCCGTTTTCTCCCGGTTTCCGGAATAGATTGGGTTCTTTTGAAAATACCGCGCCGCCTTCCGGAGGATTTTTCCTTTCCGGATAACGTCAAGGAACGGAAATTCGCCCCGGCAGCTTATGGCGCATTTTGCGCCGAAGCTTCTTGCATATTCCGTAAGGGAAACTTCGTATTCCCATGGGTCAAGTTCCTTCCCAAGAGTCGAAAGAAGAAAATCTCTCCGCCAGATTCCGGGATAAAGGCTTATTTTATAGCTCCCTTCTGAAATATTCCGGAGCCAGAAGCCCTTATATTTTCCGGATTCTCTTGCGCCTTCCCTCCGGAGATATTTTTCCGAAGCGCCGTAAAGCCGGAGATAATCGATTTTTTCCTCCTCCATAAAGCCGATGGCTTCGCGGATTTTTCTATCTTCTACAGGCTCGGTCAAAAAATAATCCTCGAGGCACAAAAGAATATATTCCGCGGAAGATTCCGAAAGCGCCGCGGAAATTCTTCCGGTGATTTTTGCTCCTTCACCGGCGGAAACAACTGTTACTTTTTCAAAAATTCTTCCGGTGGGGAAATCCGTTGCAAGAAAAGTTTTTCCCCTTTCCGGAAAATTCCGGTTCAGCAAAAGGATATTCGCATCCCATAAATCTGAAAATTTTTCGCAGGTGCAGATTATCATCTCATAATCCGTTTTTCTTACGGTATCCATTTATCGCATCCTCCGTCACAGAGCGGAAAACCGCGTTGCTGTTTTTGAGATTATGGTTCTTTTCGGTGATGATTTTTGCGTTTTCGTAACATTGCCGCTGGAAAACCTCATCATCAATAAGGCGCCTTATGGCGGAGCAAAGCTCCTTTTCGTCGGTGCAGACTGCGGCACTTTCCGTTGATTTCATATATTCGATGATTCCGCAGTCCGCCGAACCGAAAACAAGAATCTGCGCTCCGGAAGCAAGGCAGTCCGCAGCCTTTGTTGAAAGAGAATAGCGGGTGTTGCGGATATGTTTTTCCCTGAATCCCTCGACTATCACAACAATATCGCTTTCCGCGGTTTTTGCCGCAACTTCGGAATAGGGGATGGGACCATGGAAAACAACATTCGGGTTATTATCAAAAACCGCCGTTGTTTTCCGTTCGGTCTGGGCGGAATAAATATGGAGCTTATAATCCGGCGAGATTTTTCCAAGGGCTTTTCCGATGGCGGAAAGGGATTCGTTCCTGCCCTGGCGGATGTTCCCGAAATAGGAAATAACCGGATTTTCCCTGTTGACCGGGGAAAAATCCTTCCTTTTGAGTTCGGAGGAAAGATAAACAGTCTTTCCGGAAAGTCCGAATTCGGAATTATATTTATCCCTTATTTTATTGCTGATAAAAATCGCGCTTCCGCCATGGGCAAAAACCTTCCGGATAAGCCTCCGGTAGGAGGATTTATAGATATGGTATAGGGGCGAAAGGGATTTTTTTTCGTTGAAATAATAATCGTCGCCGATGGAGGAGATTATCGGAATATCGAATTTTTCCGCGGCATAAAGGGCGATTTCCGGAATGAAAAAATCGTCCGAAAAGCTAAGGAAAACGCATTCAGGTCCGAAATCCTCAAGCCATTTATCAAATTCCGCGCTTTGCCAGAGCTTTCTTTTCCAAAGCATCTTCCGGGCAAGATAGATGAACGGATTTTTCCTCGAACCGATGCTGTAAAGAAAACCGAAGATCCCCCGTTCTCCAAAGCGGGTTTTTTCTTCGGTTTCAAGTTCATCAAAGCGGAAAGTTTTTTCAATTTTCGTTTCCGGAAAAAAGCGGCGCAAAAGGAGCCGCTTATCCGTAATCTGATAAAAATATTCCGCATGACCTTTGAGCGGCGGTTTCGGGTTTGAAAAAACCTGCGCAAGGTTTTCCCTTTCCCAACCGCTGAAATATGCTTCAAAAGCCCTTGCGGATGTGTTTTTGCTGTATGGAGTTGTTCCTACTATAAGAATTTTTCTGAACATTTATTCTTCATCTCTTAAAAATGCTTCAAATTCATGGCGGCTTTTCCGCTTTTCCTCCGAAGGGGGAACGGAATAATCCCCGAAAAGCCTTCGAAGAAAATAATCATAACCGGCGATGATATCGAATTTTTCCCCTTCGAAAACCGCCTTTATTTTCTTTTCAAAAATTTCACGGGGCATTACCTCGCGGGTTCCTTTATCGCCGACCATTCTTCCGGCAAAGGCGCATTTTTCAAAATCCGCCCTCCGGAGGAATCCGTCAAAAATCCTGTTTATAAAATCCCGGCTTAAAATCCTGCTGAGGATATAGCAGAAAAAGCGGAGAGGTTCGTAATAAAATTTCCGTCTTTTCGATTTATGAAATTCTGTCCAGCCGGAAGCGATTTTCAGCCCATGGATAAACTTGAAAACCGCACACCTTGCCTTTGCGGAAAAAAGGCTGTTTCCGATTCCGTCAACGGGAAAAATATCCACAAAAACGCCGATGGGTTCTTCGGCGCGGATTCCTTTTTCGAAAAGAACAGTCTTTTTGTGGCAGGCCTTTGCAAAGGGATAGGGATATCCGCTTCCGGAAATTTCCCGGCAGAAAAGATTGAAGCCGGTTTTTCCGTTTTTTGCGGCGGCGATGAATCTTTCATAATCCGGGCGTGGAATCATTATATCGATATCGTCGTCCCAGGGGATAAAGCCTTTTTCCCGGACTGCGCCGAGGAGCGTCCCGCCGGAAAGACTGTAGGAAATTTTGTTTTCATCACAGAAATCCCGGACGGAGCAAAGAACTTCGAACCCGAGCTTCTGTATTTCGCTGTTACCGAGCTTTTTCATGGAAAAATCAGCTCCGCAGAAAATATTTATAGAACAGCGCCTTTGCTTTTTCCGGCGCTGAAATAAAAATTTTTGCAAAAACCAGGCTTGCGGCGGCTTCGAAAGGCGATATCATGCCTTTTTTCACCATGAATTTCAGAAGGAACTTCCGGCTTTCAAAAGCCTTTTTGCTGCTTCTTCTGGAATAAAAACCGTTTCCGGTCCTTGCAAAAACAAGAGTTTCGTTTATATTCCCGAACCTGCATCCCGCAGCGAGCATTCTTATCCAGAGGTAATAATCCTCAAGATAAAAAAGCGGCTTATAGCCGCCGGATTTTATAAGAGCGGATTTTTTTATGCAGACGCTCATATGGTTCATGGGGCAGCGGAATCTGCTCATCTTAAGGATTTCGCTGTGGTTTTCGGGGCAGGAGCGGATTCGCTTTTCCCCGGAAATATTGCTTTCGAATTCGGCAATATCTGTTCCGAAAACGTCCGTTTCCGGATGTTTTGCCGCATAGAGCATCTGTTTTTCAAAACGCTCCGGCACGCTGATATCGTCGGAATCCATCCGGAAAATATAATCCCCGGAACAAAAATCCGTTCCGATACGGAGCGCTTTTCCAAGACCGACGTTATTTTCCAATGGGACAAACCGGACAAAATCCTCTTTTCCCTTTCTGAAATCATCGAGCACCCTGTGAAGCTCCGGAGAAAGAGGACCATCGAAAACGGTTATTATTTCATCCGGCTTTGCGGTTTGTTTTTCAAAAATGCTTTCCAGCGCTTCAGAAAGAAATTCCGGCTCATCTTTTCCGTAAACGGAGATGAGCACCGAAAAAGATGGCTTTTTCATCTTGCGCCTTTCTTTCCGAAAACAACGGGAAAGGTCCGGAAAATGCATTCCATATCAAGAAGAAACGACATTTTTCTGATATATTCCATGTCAAAAACGATTTTTTCCTCCGGGCGGAGGTCATATCCGCCGTTTACCTGGGCAAGACCGGTGAGTCCCGGTTTTACCGCAAGGCGGTTTGAAAAACCGATTATATATTTTTCAAATTCACGGTAGAAAAAAGCCCGTTCCGGTCTTGGACCCACAAAGCTCATTTCGCCGGTGAAAATATTGAGCAGCTGGGGAAGTTCGTCAATGCGCATTTTCCGGATGAAACTTCCGAATTTTGTGGAGCGGGAATCGTTTTCCGAAGCCCAGCGGGGACCGGATTTTTCCGCATCGGTGCGCATGGAGCGGAATTTATACATCATAAAAGGTCTTCCGTTTTTGCCGAGCCTTTCCTGAACATAAAAAACCGGACCGGGAGAATCAATTTTTATAAGAACCGCCACAACCGCCATTGGAATAAGAAGAAAAATTCCCGCGGCAAGGGAGGCGGAAATATCAAAAGCTCTTTTTGCGAAAAAATAAAAGGGTCTGTCCGGAGCCTTGATTTCCGGAACGATCTGAACTTCCGGATTTTTCAGAAAAGAAACTTTTTCATCCATGCTCCAAAAATCCTTTTTTTGACAAAATTCGGCAGATTTACGCCGGAAAAACAATGAATATGCAAAAAAACGCATACCATAAAAAACTTTCCGCAGGTGAATTGCCGAATTTCATTATAGCACTGTGAATAAAAAATTCAATGCCCAATGCATGTTTTTCTTGCAATTTATAAAAATTTTTTGAAAAATTATGAAAAAAAGGGGGGAAACGTAAAGGTTTACAACCGGAAAGCAAAAGTTTATAATATTACTTGTAATTTTGCGTTGCAGAATAAGAATTTTTTTTCAAGGGGTAGGGCATGAAATTTATACATTTATCGGATCTTCATATCGGAAAAAGAGTGAACGAAATTTCCATGATTGACGACCAGAAATATATTTTCAATAAGATACTGGAAATAATCGATTCCGAAGAACCGAAGGCGGTTCTTGTTTCCGGGGATGTTTATGATACGGGAGTTCCTTCGGCGGAAGCGGTTTTGCTTTTCAACGATTTTCTCTGCGAGCTTGCGAAAAGAAAAATCGAGGTAATCATTATCAGCGGAAACCACGATAATGCCGCAAGGCTTGCCTTCGGCGAAAGCCTTATGGAGCGCGCCGGAGTGCATATTTCTCCGGTATATAAAGGTTCTGTAAAACCGGTGGTTCTTTCCGATGAATACGGAAAAATAAATTTCTGGATGCTTCCGTTCATAAAACCCATCCATATAAAAGGCCTTTTCCCCGAAGCGGGAATAGAAAGCTATACCGATGCCTGCCGCGCTGCCATCGAAAATATGGATATAAACCCGGCAGAAAGGAACGTTGTTCTTGCCCATCAGTTCGTAACCGGCGCCGAAACCTGCGAATCCGAAGAAATCAGCGTCGGCGGAACGGATAACGTGAGCGCGGAGGTTTTTGCTCCTTTCGATTATGTCGCTCTCGGTCATCTCCACGGACCCCAGAATATCGGTTCGAACAAAATCCGTTATTGCGGAACCCCGCTTAAATATTCCTTTTCCGAAAGGAACCACCATAAAAGCGTGACCGTTGCCGAAATCCGCGAAAAAGGAAATCTCGAAATCCGCCTTGTTCCTCTTATCCCGAAGCACGATATGCGAAGAATAAAGGGAACCTTTGAACAGCTTTACAGTGCCGGCTCTTACAGCGAGGATTATATCCATGCGGTTCTTACGGACGAAGACGATATTCCCGAAGCAGTCGGACGCCTCAGGGATATTTATCCGAACATGATGATCCTCACTTATGAAAACACAAGAACCAGCAGGAACCAGACGATTGATTCCGCCGAAGACGTTCAGCAAAAATCTCCCATAGAGCTTTTTGAGGAATTTTACTGCCGGCAGAATAACCGCGAAATGAGCGCGGAACAGAAAAAATTTGCGGAGGAACTTATTGAATCCATCAGGGAGGAAAAAGCATGAGACCTTTAAAACTTGTTCTTTCGGCTTTCGGTCCCTATGCGGGAAAGGAAGAAATCGATTTTTCCGCTTTTGGAAAATCCGGAATTTATCTTATAACCGGCGATACCGGCGCCGGAAAAACAACGATTTTTGATGCAATCACCTATGCTCTTTTCGGTGAAGCCAGCGGCGAAAACCGAAAGAACGATATGCTCCGTTCAAAATATGCCGGACCGGGAACAAAAACCTTTGCGGAGCTGACCTTTGAATACCGCGGAGAAGAATATAAAGTTGTCCGCTGCCCGGCTCAGAAAATTGAAAAGGAGCGGGGAGAAGGAAAAACCGATAAACCGGCAAGCGCGGAACTTCAGCTTCCGGATGGGGAAGTAATTACCGGTCCGGGAAAAGTAACCGGAAAAATTGCAGAAATAATCGGAATTGACCGGGACCAGTTTTCCCAGATTGCAATGATTTCCCAGGGCGCATTCCGGGAACTTCTTCAGGCGAATACCGATAAACGCCGGGAAACCTTCCGTAATATCTTCAGAACAGACGATTATGAAAAACTGCAGAAAAAACTTTTTGAAGAGGCAAGAAAAGCGGAAAATGATTTTGCAAAAGAAAATGAAGGCATAAAACAATATATAAAAGGCATTGTAATGGGGGAAAATTGCTCAGTAAAAGAAAAAGCGGAGGAAATCATGCGGCGGGCATTCCCTTCCTGCGCAGAAGCAGTTGAAATCATAAAAGAAATCATGGCGGAGGATTCGGATTCTCTCGAAATAATCAAAGAGAAAAAGGAAAAACTCACCGCACAGAAAGATGCCCTCAGCAAAAAGCTCGGCGAAGTTCAGGTTTTTGAAACCGCAAAAAAACAGTCCGGGGAAAACGCGGAAAATCTCCGGGAGAAAAAAGCGGAGCTTGAAATCCTCCGGGAAAAACTTTCGGAAGAGGAAAAAACAGAACCGCGGCGGAAGGAACTTGCCGAAACCGCCGCAGGAATAAAAGCCCTTCTCGGTGAATACGAAAGACGGGATTCGATTGTTTCGGAACTGAAAAAAACGCAGGAAAACATTGATTTTGCAAAAGAAAACAAAAAATCTGCGGAGGAGGAGCAGAAAAAGCACAAAAAAGAGCTTGAGAAACTGAAAAACGAGGCGGAAAACCTCCGGGATTCCGCAGCCAGACTTGAAAAATTCAAAGGCGAAAAGAAAACGGTTTCGGATAAAATCGAAAGTTTCAGAACGCTTGTCGGAGAACTGAAAAAGCTGGAAAACGAAAAGGAAAAACTTAAAAAGAAACAGGATGAATATCTTGAAGCCGCGGGCATCTGTGAAAAACTTGAAAATGAATATAACGCAAAAAACCGAGCTTTCCTTGATGAGCAGGCGGGAATAATCGCTTCCTCCCTTTCGGAAGGAACTCC
The DNA here is from genome assembly GCA_017435745.1 of Oscillospiraceae bacterium. Classification (GTDB taxonomy): domain Bacteria; phylum Bacillota; class Clostridia; order Oscillospirales; family Ruminococcaceae; genus UMGS1668. Next base: position 6,889 of record JAFSEN010000028.1, on the reverse strand, counting down.
CTGTCCGGTCTGCGGTTCCGTTCATCATCCGGATCCGGCCTGCCTTTCCGAAGGCGCCCCCACCGAAGACGAAGTTAAAAAGGCAAAAAAACAGTTTGACGATGCAAGCAGGGAAGCCAACCGGCTCAGCGCCGAATCCGGAAAACAGAATGGAATCGTTGAAACCACAAAGGCGGCCATTGAGGGAAAACTTTCCGCGCTTCTTGGAGGAACTCCGATCGATGAAGCAAAATCAGTTGCGAACGAAAAAATCGGTATGCTGAACGAAGAACTTTCCGCCACAGAAACAAAAATTTCCGAAGAGGAGAAAAACGCAGAAAGAAAGGACGAACTTGATAAAATCCTTGTTCCGAAGGCGGAAGATTCCCTTAAAAAAGCGGAAGATAAGTTCCGCGAAGCCGAAAAGAGCATTGCCGAGCTTTCCGCAACGGAAAGAAGCCTTTCTGCACAGACGGAAGAGCTCAACAAAAAACTGGAATTTGAAAACAAGGCAAAAGCGGAAGAAAAAATCCGCGCTCTCGAAAGCGAAAAAATGAGTCTTGAAAAGGCGTTTGATGACGCCAGAAAAGCCGTTGATGACTGCAAAAATGAAATTACCGTTCTTTCCGGAAGCATTGAGCAGCTCGGGGAACAGCTGAAAAACGCACCGGAGGAAACTTCCTCCGAACTTGAAGAAAAGCAGAAGATAATCGGTACCGCAATTTCCGATACGGAAGAAGAACAAAGTTCCGTTGGAACAAGAATCAATATAAACAGGGGAATCCTCGATAATATTTCCGGAAGAGCAAAGAAAATTGACGAGCTCCAGAGCAGAAGAAGCTGGCTTGGCGTCCTTTCGGATACCGCCAACGGAAACCTTACCGGAAAGGACAGAATCACTCTTGAAACCTATATCCAGACGGCATATTTTGAGCGGATTCTCCGGAGAGCAAACGTCCGCCTTCAGAAAATGTCCGGCGGACAGTATGATTTTGTCCGGAAGGAAAAAGCGGACAAACTCGGTTCAAAGGCCGGTCTTGAACTCAACATCATCGACCACATAAACGCAACGGAGCGCAGTGTAAACACCCTTTCCGGAGGAGAATCCTTCCTTGCTTCCCTTGCGCTTGCTCTCGGTCTTTCCGATGAGGTCCAGAGTTCCACCGGAATCCGCGTTGATACCCTTTTCATCGACGAAGGATTCGGTTCCCTTGACCAGGAGGCGCTCCGCAAGGCATACAACACACTTGCCGGACTTACGGAGGGCAACCGCCTTATCGGAATAATCTCCCATGTTGCGGAACTCAAGGATCGCATCGATAAGCAGATCGTTGTCAAAAAAGACAAATCCGGCGGCAGCAAGGCAACGGTTGTTTCCTGAAAAACCGCATGAGCATCAACAAAAACGATAAACATGAAGCACCCGTGCCCGTTTGAGCACGGGTGCTTCTGGTTACATAAACTGCTCGGCAAACTATCAGTATATTGCCGGCATATTTAATGAAATATGCCGGAGGTCAATTGAAATATTTTCCTGTTTGTTCTATAATAATTCCATAAATATTCGTTGGTTCTATTCTGCGAGGTGCTTTATGGAAGAATTATCTGTTTCTCTGCGCCAGATCCCGGGAATGGTGCAGCTTGACAATTATGAGGAAATAAAATCTTTTCTTGAAGAACAGATGGCATATTATAAATCTGTTTCATATTCTCCGGAAGATATCAAAAAAGCAAAGGCAGACAGGGCAGCCCTCAATAAACTTAAAAAAGCCATAACCGACCGCAGGCTGGAAATCAAAAAGCTCTATATGGAGCCCTATACTGTTGTTGAAAACCAGGCAAAGGATCTTGTTGCGCTTATTGACGAACCTCTTGATCTTATTAAAGATTTTATTTCTCTCGAAGATGAAATCGCCAGAAACAGAAAACGTGAGCAGATAAAAATATGGTTCGGACAGATGAAATCTCCTCTCGGCGATCTTGCGGATTCTGTTTTTGAAAGCCCCGCATTTTATGACAAAAGCTGGGAAAATTCTTCTGCCACGGCAGCAAAGTGTCAGAAAGAGATAAAGGAAAAAGTCGATACTGCGGCAAGAATTATAGAAACCATCCGTTCGGCCGGAGGGAAACATACCGCTGCGCTTATCAATAAATATATCGAAACTTTCAGCATGGAAGAAACTTATGATTACCGTGCAAAACTCGAAAGCACAGAGAAAATTTATGCTTCTGCAGAAGCCGCTCCCGATGAAGAAGACAGGGTTATCGGATATAAAATTCTTAAAATCAACGGAACCCGCCGCCAGATGACACAGATCATTGATCAGCTTGAGCTTATGGGTGTTGATTTTGATGAAATTGAAGATGGAATGCCCGGGGAACTCGCTGAACTTTCCGCACCGGATTTTGAGACTTTCGTTGCTTTTGATATCGAAACTTCCGGAACTTACGGAGCGGCCTATGGGGATTCTCCGGCGGAGATAACCGAAATCGGTGCGGTCAAGGTGGTAAACGGAAAAATAACCGAGAGAAAAGACTGGCTTTGCAACCCCGGAAGAAAAATTGTTCCGAGAATTGCAAAACTTACGGGAATTACTGACGAAATGGTGAAAAACAAACCTTCCGTTGGCGAAACCATCCGCGAATTTGCAAAATTTGTTGACGGATTCAATCTTGTCGGGCACAACATAAAAAATTCCGACCTTCATTATATAATCAAAGCCGCAAATCGTGAAGGCGTTGTCGTTGATTCTCCGTTCTTTGATACTTACCTTTACGCAAAGAAATTCAAAGAACAAAATAACTGGGAAAATGTAAAGCTTGAATATCTTTCTCAAAAATTTGAAATTGAGCAAAATGAAGCACACCGCGCGTGGTGCGATGCGGAAGCAAATGTGGGTGTTTATTTCAGGCTCAGGGAATTATAATCTGCCGCCGGAGCGTAAAATCAACAAAAACGCGCTCAATTGAGTGCGTTTTTGTTTTTTCCATATTTCACCGTTTACGGGAAACTGAATAGACAAAATTCTCCTGCAAATAATATGGAAGTCAAAGCATGTTTTTACAGGAGGTTTTTTATATGAAAGCAACGGGAATCGTTCGGAGAATCGACGATCTCGGAAGGGTTGTCATTCCGAAAGAGATACGCAGAACCATGAGAATCCGCGAAGGCGACCCTTCACAGACAACATTGAAAAACTGGCAAAAATACTGTTTTTCCATGTTGGATTTTGCCAACCGCAGCGGCATTTGACTGTACATATTGACGAAAAAAGGTGCTTTCACCGTGAATATTCGGGAAGGGTGTCGAAGTTTGAGCACCGAAAAAGAATGCCCGTGCTCAGAATGAGCACGGGCTGTTTTGAGCTGGAACGGTTGCCTTTACTTGTCATATGACAAATAATTTGTTTCGGTTCACTTGACATATGACAAGTAAAAATGTAAAATATAGCATAGAGAGGTGATTTTAAATGGACAGAATTATCCACGAAAAACAGGATATGACTTATCTTTCCTGGGCAAAAATCCGTAACTCTTCCGGAACCGCAGGATCTTTTCTCAAATCCTATTCCGTATTGAGCGGAAAGAAAATTTATTATAAACTCTCTAACTTTGATAGAATTAAAGGTGTAACCGGACACGAATGTGTCAATGAAATTATTGCCGACAGACTTCTTGACATTCTCGGTATTCCTCATCTCAATTATCAGCTGATTCATGCCGATGTTGCTATCGACGGAGCGGTGCACGAAGTTTATCTCTGCGCTTCCGAAGATTTCAAACAGCGCGGAGAAAGCAAGATTGCGCTTGATACTTATTGGGAAATCGAAGGCGAAAACGGCGAATCCCTTCTTGATTTTTGTATCCGCAACGGATGGGAAGAATATATTTGCCAGATGCTTGTTGTTGATTTTCTTATTCTTAACCGCGACCGCCACGGCGCAAACATCGAAGTGCTTCGCAGCAGCAGAAAAAAGACAATTCGTCTTGCGCCTTTGTTCGACCACGGTTTATCTCTGCTTTTCAACTGTGCCGATGACAATGCCGCAGCTGCATACGATGTTATGGCGGATAAGCAGGTAAATAACTGCATCGGTTCCCGCTCCACATTGGATAATCTTTCTCTTATTCCGAAAGATAAATTACCGAAGCTTAATCCCCTTAAAGAAAGTGACAGGGAAGTTTTACTTTACGGTTTGGACGGAATAATCTCCCCTGTTCTGCAGGATAAAATGTGGGAAATGATATGGAAAAGGTGGTGCGCATATGAAGATTTTTGCCATTCGAGATGAATCCGCCGCCGAGCAGACAGATCTTGCATATCTGCTCTACTACGAAGTTGAAAAGCGTTTCTATATCGAGCTTCCGGATAATGCCGACCCCTGGGAAACTCCGCTTCTTCTTTCCTCTTTCGTAAAAAAAGGTGAAAAAACGGTCAATTCCTATTGGAGCAAAATCTGGGTACAGCAAAGAATCGTTCCGACCGACAGACAGAACCTCGGTCAGATACTGAAAGAAAATAATCTGAAAGAATACGATGAATTCGGTTTGCTTATGCTTTCTATGGGCAGATGCGCACAGGACGATTATTACCTTGCACCTGTTGACGAAACACAGCTTCCGGAGCAAATCAAAGAACGTTTTTCGAAACGTATTGAAGATATTATTCCTCTTGAAAATTACAGTCTGCTAGTGTTTTTCCGTGACGGAACAATTAAAAAATGTGAATTGAAAGAACATTTTGAAAAAAAGGCGGTATTCAATATTTTGCTCAGGAATGAGAACCTCTTTTTTAACATTCATCTTCAAACCGGAGGCCACGGCGTTGAATGGGATGACAATATGTGTATAACAGATTCCATGCTTTACGGCATTGGAAAAGATATCCCGCTTTCTGCTTCCGATTTCAGAAATTTTGTAATGCACAGGGTTGTAAATGTAGCTGAAGCCGCGGAAATTCTCGGCTGCACAAGGCAAAACATTGATTATCTGACCAAAACCGGAAAGCTTCATCCCATAAAATCAACCGAAAAAAACACTCTTTATCTCAAAAGTGAAATTCTCAAACGAAACTGGCAATAGGAACTCAACAAAATGTGGAACATGTAAAATGTTCCACATTTTTTAATATTATAATAATATGTAACAAATAAAACAAAACATCTGCAAAAATGCTGCCATACGCTAATTGCATAAAATATACCAAGCTAATATATTGCCTTATTTTTCGGAATATAAATCTAAAATAAAACTTTTTTGCTTTGCTGAATGCGAAACGGATATGGAGAGTAACAACCGCAAACGCCTTGCATAATAATATATCACGATTTTTGTTCAATAACACGAAAACAGAAGCACATTGTTGTAAGCTTTTTTGATATTTTTATTCCAATCCATTGTTTAATTCGTTTTTTATGATATAATATAAATGTTATAATATGTTAAGCTGATGAAAGGATGTATGAAATGCAAATTAGTTATAAAAAATTGTGGATTATGCTTGCAGAGAGAGAAATGAGTAAAGCGGAACTCCGGAAAGCGGCAGGGATTGCCCCCGCTACATTTACCAAGCTCCGCCGAAATCAAGAAGTCGCACTTTCTGTCCTTTTAAAAATTGCCGACGTATTGGACTGTGATGCTGCTGATATGATGAGTTTTGTAAAAGATAATGACCCTGTTGATTGGGCAGAACCTTCAGAATAAGCGGAGAATCTAAGAATGTTAATAAATAACAATGAATATTTGAATTTAGTCCAAATGGTTAAGCAGGAAATCAAACAGGCATAGTACAAGGCAACGCTGAGTGTCAACAAAGAGCTTATCATGCTCTATCACGGCATTGGTCGCCTTATCAATGAGCACAAATCATGGGGCAGCAAATTTATCGAAAATCTTGCTGCTGACATTAAGCTTGCTTTCCCCGATGCGAAAGTATATTCTGTCAGAAATCTTAAATATATGGCGAAGTTTGCAGCTACCTACGAGGACGAAGAATTTGTGCAGACGGTGTCTGCACAAATTCCGTGGTCGTACAATACGGCGATTCTGGATAAAGTGAAAACGCCCGAGCAGCGTGAGTGGTATATCCGCAAAACGGCTGAGAATGGCTGGTCTCACAGCGTTCTGATTCATCAGATTGAAAGCGGACTTTATCAGTGCCAAGCTATTGCAGATAAAATCAGCAACTTCGAAAATCATCTGCCTGCTCCGCAAAGCGAACTCGCAACGCAGACGATGAAAGACCCTTACATCTTCGATTTCATTCCTTTTACAGAAAATATGTTGTAACGAGATATTGAGCAGGCTCTTGCGAAGGACGTAACCAGGCTCCTTTTGGAATTGGGAACCGGATTTGCCTTCCTTGGCAATCAGTATCACCTTAATGTGGGCGGCGACGATTTCTACATTGATCTGTTGTTCTACAATCTAAATTTGCGTTGCTACGTTGTAATTGAATTAAAAACGGGTGAGTTCAAGCCCGATTATGCCGGTCAGCCCAACTTCTATCTTTCTGCCGTAGATGGAATTTTGACGTCCGAGCACGACAATCCTACGATTGGTCTGCTGCTCTGCAAGAGCAAAAATAACCTTGTTGCAGAGTACGCACTCAAAGATATGTCCAAGCCTATCGGCGTAAGCGAATATAAGGTAACGAGCGACCTTCCCGAAAATCTGAGCAAACAGCTCCCATCTATCGAAGATATTCAGAAACATATTGCAATCGATTAGAACAGTCAATTATTTAACCATCGAATCTGTAAGGAGGAACCAAAATGAAAGCAGGTCAACCAAATTTCATTGAACGATACTTTGAAATACGTTCATCTGGATCAACTATTAGAACTGAAATACTTGCCGGATTAACGACGTTCTTTGCAATGTCATATATCCTTTTCATCAACCCAAGTGT
>JAFSEN010000003.1 GCA_017435745.1 Oscillospiraceae bacterium | reverse complement strand
GATATGAACGAACTTGCTGAAAAAATTCAAAGCGAAATAAAAAAGGTAATCATCGGAAAAGATGACGTTATAAAAAAGGTGCTTATGGCGGTTCTTGCCCAGGGCCACGTTCTTATGGAAGACGTTCCGGGTGTTGGAAAAACCACCATGGCCATGGCTTTTTCAAAAGTTCTCGGGCTTGAAAACAAAAGGGTACAGTTCACTTCCGACACGATGCCTTCGGATATAATCGGTTTTTCCGTTTATGAAAGGGAGCAGGGAAAACTCAGCTATAAACCCGGCGCGGTTATGACTAACCTTCTTCTTGCGGACGAAATCAACCGAACTTCCAGCAAGACTCAGTCCGCGCTTCTTGAAGCAATGGAGGAACGGAGAGTCACCGTTGACGGCGTTACCCATAAACTTCCGGAGCCTTTCATCGTTCTTGCAACGCAAAACACCGCAGGTTCCGCCGGAACCCAGATGCTTCCTTCCTCCCAGCTTGACCGCTTTCTCATCAGGACGAGCATGGGCTATCCGGACCTTAAAAGCCAGATTGAAATTATGAAGGACCGCCACCACGAAAACCCTCTTGATAAAATTGTTCCGGTGACGGATATAAAGACCCTCAACAGTCTTATTGCCGAAGTCCAGAACGTTTTTGTCGCAGATTCGGTTTATGCCTATGCTTCGGAACTTGTTGAGGAAACCCGCCATAACGCATATATCCAGCTTGGAATCAGCCCCCGCGGTGCGTTGGCGCTTTGCCGCGCGGCAAAGGCTTTTGCCTTCCTTGAAGGCAGGGATTACGTTATTCCGGATGACGTGGAAGCGGTTTTTGGCGACGTTTGCGCCCACAGAATTTTGCTCGAGGCAAAGGCAAGACTTCACGAACTTTCCGCGGAAGAAATTCTTTCGGAAATAACCAAAAAGGTAACCAAACCGGAAATCACGGAGTTTAAAATAAAATGAAAAAAGAAATTATAAAATCCGCGGTTCTTTTTGCGGTTTTTGAAATTCTGATCCTCGGGGTTTTTGTTTTGCAAAATTCCGCCTTTGCACTTTTTGCGTTCCTCGTTTTTCTTTTTCTTGCGGCGGCAAGTTTTGGAACAGCCTTTGCGGTAAAAAACAAAATTTCCGCAAAGGCGGTTTTGCCGCCAACCGCGGAAAAAGGAAAAGATTTTGCTGGGGAAATCATTCTCGAAAATGCTTCCGCTTTTCCGGTTTTTAAAGCGCATTGCAAAGTTCTTATAAAAAACAACCTTACCGGAGAGGAAAATACAGTAAATATCTGCCTTTCCGCTATGCCGAAAAGCAAAACCAAAGCGGAATTTGCACTTTCTTCTGAATTTTGCGGATACCTGACCGCAAAAGTTGAACGGATTTATCTTACTGATGTTTTCGGTTTTCTGCCGGTTGCGGTTATAAATTTCGATTCGGTAAATGGAAAAACAACCGTTTTGCCGGAAACTTTTGCGCCGGTGATCGTTTTCGGAAGTGTTCTTCCCGTTCCGGAAGACAGCGAGAGCTACGCCCCGGATAAGAAAGGAAACGATTATTCCGAAACATTTCAGATTAGGGAATACGCTCCCGGCGACAGCATAAAGCAGATTCACTGGAAACTTTCGGAAAAACTTGACAGAACCATAGTCCGTGACCCGAGCCTTCCCATTGCGAAAAATATTCTTCTTTTCTGGGATAAAACCGCTCCTGCAAATCCCAAAGAAACGGATTCCATGGCGGAGGTGAGCTCTTCCGTTGCCCAAAGCCTTCTTCGAAGCGGATATGAATTTTTGCTGGGCTGGAACAGCCGCGACCGCATTGAAACAGCGGAAATAAAGACCGAGGAAGACCTTCTTGAAGCGATTCCGAAAATAATAAAGTTTGCCGGAGAAAAACCGGAAGATGATTTTGAAAGCATTTTTGAACATTTCGGAAAAATTATCTGCGCCGCAAAAGACCCGCCGGAAAATCTTTTGGCGAATGAAGGCGCAAGCCTTCTTATCTGCGATAAATCCGCCGCCGGAGCAAATATAATTCCGTTCGGTGCGGAAAGTTATACAGAAGATCTTGAATTTATGGAGCTTTGATATGAAAAAAGAAAGTTCGATAAAAATAAATATTCTGCAAAAAGAAAAAAGCGTTGCGGAACTTTTGCCGGAAGCGCTTGCGGTTTTTGCCGCCGCAGTAGGATTTTCCGCAATGCTCATAAAAGCGTTTTCTGTCGGAATAAGCCCCGCTTTCGGAATTTTTATTGGTGCTGCGGCGGCAATTTGCGTTTTCTTTTCCGGAAAGAAAACCGGTAAATTTGCGCCGCTTGCCGTTTCGGCAATTTGTATTGCGGCGGTGTTTGCATTTCCGGTTCTCAGGAACGGACTTCTGGTGCTCGGCAATAATCTTCTGGAATTTCTGACCGCCGCCACCGGAAAAATCAATCTTCCTTTTGAGGCTTTGGAAGAAAGCCTGCCCGTGGTTTCGCTTTTGTTTTTGCTTGTCGCAATCTGCGTTTCGATAAAAAATCCGGTTGTTTTGGCCTTTGCGGGAACTTTGACCGCGGCCGGTTTGCTCATCGGATTTTTGAGCACGGATTTTTGGTTTCTGCTTTTCCTTTCCGGAGTTGTGGGAATTGTGTTCAATGTTTTTCTGCCGTTTTTCGGCAGAAAAACAACCGCAAAATCCGCGGTTTCGGTTTTTGCGGTTCCGGTTGTATGCGTTTTGATTTGCACCGTGCTCATAAGTTTTGTCCCGGCGGGATTCGGCGAAAATGTTATCTCTCTTGCTGAAAAAACGGCGCACAGCCTTGTTTTTGACAGCAAAACCAACGCAATGCCGGAAGGGGATTTTGAAAATCTCGGTGCTTTCGATAAAAACGATGCTCCTGCGCTGGAAATCACCATGGAAAAGCCGCAGAAACTTTATCTCAAAGGCTTTGTCGGCGAAGTTTATAACGGTTACGGCTGGGAAGAAATCGAAAACAAAGACCTTGCGAAATATGCAAAGGATTTTTATATCCTCCACCAAAACGGATTTTTCGGCCAGTCGGCGGTTTCTTCCGCTCTGGAAGCAACCGGAAAACAGGAATATTCTGCCATGAGCATCAAAAATCTTTCCGCGTGCTCAAAAAGAGCGTATCTTCCGTACGCAGTTTCAAATGCAGGTTTTAACAATTTTGAAATCGGTGACGCGAACACAAATTCCTTTGGCAAAAGCTATGAAACAAGCTGTATTCCCGGCGGACTTTCCGAATGGTACAAGGCGCAGGTGGATCTTTCAGAAAAGCAGGGCGCCGACGCAATGGCTGATGAGCACCTTGCGAACGAACAGCTTTACCGGGAATTTGTAAAGGCGAATTACCTCGGAATTACCGAAGAGGCATACGCTGCAATAGACAGAATTTTTGCCGGTTCCGAAGCGGCGACGGCAACGGAAATTATCAGCGAAATTCTTCTTTATCTTGAAAAAGGCGTTACATACGACGAGGATTTTTCCTCAAACGGCGGAACGGATTTTGCGGCTTTCTTCCTTGAAAAATCCGCAAGGGGATATTCCGTCCACTATGCCACCGCGGCGACTCTGATGCTCCGCTATTTCGGAATCCCCGCAAGATACGCTGAAGGATATTTCCTTCCGGCAAAAGAAGCGGCAGAATATGAATCCGGAGAAACCATAATTCTTACAGAAAATCACGTGCACGCCTGGGCGGAATATTATCTTGAAGGTGTAGGTTGGATTCCATTCGAAGTCACCCCCAGATATATGGATGACGAACTCGAAAAGGCCGCTTTCAGCACCAACGGCAAAAGTTCAAAACGCTATGAACAGAGCGAGCTTCCGGAAACGAACGTTGAACAGGACCGACCGAAGGACGATATCACAGAGACTGAAAAGGATTATACAGTTCTGATTGCGGTTTCGGTGAGCGTGTTTGCGCTTGCGGTTGTTGCGGCGATTGTTTATGTTATTGTAATGCGGAAAAAACTTAAAAAAGCGCTTTTGGCTATCGATAACGCCGATAACAAAGCCGCCGTTCCTTTGCGTTTTGGTTACGCTGAAAAGCTTTTGGAAAACGCTGATATTGATGCAAAAAGTTTTGGATATGACGAAGCCTTTGTGATAAACAGAGAAGCACTTTTCAGCGAACACGCAATTTCCGATGAACAGAGGAAAACGGTCGATGTTTACACCGAAAAGGTCCTTGAGGAATGCAAAAAGAAATGGAGCCTTTGGCAGAAATTTGAAAACAGATTTATAAAATTTGTTTATTGATGCGACAACCTACTTTCAGTATGATGAGAGAAAAAGGGAGAAAAGCATCTTACCATTACCGGAAAAGTAAGAAGGTTGGACGAGTGCCTAAAAATGATAATTATAAAACAATTTTGAAATCAATATGGAAGATATTTCTGCTATAGAAATATTCGGTAAAGAAAAAAATAAGAAAAAGCCGCTTTTTATCTTTCCTTAACATAATAAATCCCCTAACAAAAACAACGCCGTATCGAAAGATGCGGCGTTGTTTTTTAAAAGAAATGATTTGTACATTTAAAATCGTCAGTAAAACTTTTCATAACTTTCTCATAAGCTTCTGCGGTTTGCTGAATATTCTGAAGGATTTCTTCTTCACAAAGTTCTGATGGAGCAACCCAGATGTTTGTCCTCGTTATGAAGCTTCCGTCGGAATTCTTTCCGAGACAAAAAGTGACTCTGAAAGAATGAGGTTCGTTTTCTTCGGATTGTATTAATCTTTCGATGTATGGCATGGTGATGGCCTCCTTTTTTGTACAATTGGTGTAAGATTGGTGTAAGACAGCGTTTTATTAACCTTTTGGGTTGAACAAAAACCGCATGATTATGCGCTTTTTTGACTGTTGAACAAAAAAGACTTTAATATAGCATATTAAAGTTAGTTTTGCAAGTTTTTACCGAAAAATATGCAAGATTAAAAATATAAACGGAACATTGACAAAAACGGTTACTTGTATTACAATGGACTTGGTTAATTGCAATACAAGTAACCGGAGAAAGGGGGAATTTCTTATGATAAACAAAACCCAGATCATGAAAGGGATTCTTGAAGGCTGCGTCCTCGCGGTTTTAAGCAGGGAAAAGCTTTATTCACAGGAAATTCCTAAAAAGCTTTTGGAATATAAAATGTCGGATGTTTCCGACGGAACGCTTTTTCCGCTTCTTTTGCGTCTTGAAAGTGAAGAACTTATCAAAAGCGAAAAAGTTCCGGTTCCGAACGGTCCCGCAAGAAAATATTACAGTACAACCGAAAAAGGTTTTTCGGAACTTGAAAAATTCAAAGAGATCTGGAAGGCTCTTGATTTTTCGGTAAATGAAATTTTAACCGGAGGTGAAACCGATGAATGAACTTAAAGGCGAATATATCTTCGATTTTTATGATGTAAAAGAGTATATTGAAAAACACGCAAAAGTCGGCGAAAAACGCAACGAAGCGCTTGAAACTCTTCACGGAATTTATCTTGAAGCCCAGGAAAACGAAATTCCGATTTCGGAAATCCATGAAGGCAGCGCAAAAGAATACGCAATGGAAATTGTCGAAGGTCTTCCTCATATGGCTCCGGAAAAGAAGAAACTTTTAAGAAGAGTTCTTATCGCCGTTTTTGCCGCAGTTTTGGCTGTTATTGCATATTTTACAAGCGATTTTTATTATATGCAGAAATACGGATATAACTATTACAGAAACTTTCCGGAAATTTTTTGGGGAGCGCCTTACGGCAGAGGCGACGAAAATTATATCGCATATCTTACGGTGGGCGATGATGGATTTCCCACCCAGGATGAAAATCTTTCCGCTGCCGGAATGTATTTTGACAAAATTATGGTTTCAAAAAACTATGATGATTTTTTCACCATAATAATGCGTTCCGAAACAAAACAGATTTCTCCGACGGAATATACTTTTAAATATCCCGGGTTTACTTACGGAGGCGGCGAATATATTTGGATGCACACCAAAAGCGGTAAGATTTCCGCGGAAGTTTGCGGACTTCCTTTTTCCGGCGAGGTTGTAAGAGTTAACGCCACCGGAAAAGACTTATGTTATTGGATAGATTTTACCGCATCGGACGAAAGCGCGGATTATTCCGGAATTTCAAAACGCATAATTTCCGGCGAAACCGTTACAGTGAAGCTTGATGACATAAACAACATGCATTGGCGATATAAAGATATTCTCGAAGTACTTTTGGAAAGACATTTTCCGTTTTTTGTAACGTATAAATATGACCCGGTCATTGAAGGAAGAGAAACCGCACCGCAAGACGGAATATATTACCATATGACAACTTCCGACGGAAAAGCCCAGGCTTTTGTCCGCAGCGAATATAATGAGGAACTCGGCGGTCAGGAACTTATCTGGAATTCCGTTCCGAGAAAGCTTGACGAAAGCCTTGATTGGGT
>JAFSEN010000027.1 GCA_017435745.1 Oscillospiraceae bacterium | reverse complement strand
TTTCCATAAGAAAATATTTTTTGCAGATAGGACATCTTCTGGGATAGTGACCGTAATGCAAACCTTCGAAAAAATCAGTAACGATAAAGCTGTAATAGTTATCAAAATACATGCGTTTTGCAAGTGTTACGCTTTTGCTTTTTGCGGTTTTCCTTACGGGAACGTATTCCACGTTAACGGGAAAATACGGTCTTTCAAATATTTCCATTGCAATCGGAAGAAGATTGGCTTCGTCAAGTCGTTTTGCATCATCAAGTCTTTTTGTAAATTCACGGAAATTCTTAAAAGCAACAGTCGCATCGTTTCCGATGCTTTCGTAAAATTTAAGAGTTCTTAAAGCTTCGTCCGCAAGGCCGGAAGCGTATTTGAAAAAATATTTATCATATTCTTCCGGAACATGGTCAAGATAGGCCATATCCCATGGCATCATATGGACTTTTGCTTTTCGATGGTAATAATCCACAATTATTTCGGCTTTATCCTTTGTGAAAAGGTTCTTTATACGTATCTTTTCGCTTTCAAGGTCAAGCCGGTCAAAAGGCTTGAGCCAGGGAAGAGCTCTGAATCTTAAAAGCAATTCTTCTCCGGCTTCTTCGAAAAGATCCGGGTCAACGTAACCTTTTTCAAGAGTATCCTGCAAGTGCCAGTTTTTAACGGTAAAAACACTTATTCTTGCAACAGTATCGTTTTCGTAATATTGATTCAAAAGATGGGTCGCAAAAGTCCCTGCAGGATAGGTTTTGCCTGCCATTGTAACCAATCCGTCGCGGTAATCTGCGCTGAAATAATTGATTTTTTCCATAGATAAAATTTCTCCGAAATATTTTTTTGAAAGCATGTTACAAATAATTGTTATCTACCTATAAACTTAACATAAAAACCTTATAAAATCAACGTTTTTAAGTTGTTACGCTTTTTATTTTTACAATGTTACTTTACTTTATGTGTTTTGGCAAAAATGCGACATTAATATAAGTGAGGAAACAGAAAACCTCCAACAAAAAGGACCGTCGGAATAATCCGGCGGTTCTTTTTTACTATTGCAAAGAAAGAAGGCGATACAATGCTTGAAATTACCGAACAGCAGTGCAAAAAAGTGAAAAAGCTTGTCCGAAAAGAATGTGCAAATTTTTTTGAAGAAAGCTGTCTGCTTCTTGATGACGGAGAAAAACACGACTGTGTTCAGCTTCTTACGGATTATGAAATATCCTGCGGGTATTTTGAAAAATCTGTGCTTCCGGCGCACAAAAAATTATGTTCAGAAATCAAAAAACGAAACTGAAGATCGAAAGGAGAATCAAAAATGAAGAAAATCGGAAACAAATTTATTATCGGAATCGACCACGGCTACGGAAATATCAAAACGGCAAACTGCTGTTTCCAGACCGGGGTTATGAAAAGCGATTCCGAACCCACCTTTGCCGGTGACCTGCTTATCTGGAACGGAAAATACTATTCCGTCGGAGTGGGTCATAAAGAATTTACTGCCGATAAATTCGACGATGAGGACTATTACGTT
>JAFSEN010000026.1 GCA_017435745.1 Oscillospiraceae bacterium | reverse complement strand
GAAATGACAAGAAACCTTAAACTTATGGCGAAGGAACTCAACGTTCCGGTAATCGTTCTTTCCCAGCTTTCCCGTGGAACCGAAAGCAGACAGGGCCACAAGCCGATGCTTTCCGACCTTCGTGAATCCGGTTCAATCGAGCAGGATGCGGATATTGTAATGTTCCTTTACCGCGAATCCTATTACCAGCAGCAGGAAGGCGTTGCAACCCCCGAAGCGGACACGGTTGAAGTAATCGTTGCAAAAAACCGCCACGGCGAAACCGGAACGGCAACCCTTTGCTGGGACGGCCAGTTCACCAAGTTTACAACCTTGGAGGAAGACCGATGAGCACCGCGCCGCTTAACATCGAAGCAGTCAGAAAAGTTGTTGAGCACCACAAAATGTTCGAAAATTGCGGAGGAGTTGTTGCGGCCGTTTCCGGAGGATGCGATTCTTCGGTTCTGCTCCATATTCTCTGGCGCCTGAGCACCGAAATGGGTTTTAAGATAATCTGCGCCCATGTTAACCACAATCTCCGGGGAAGCGAAAGCGACCGGGACGAAGCTTTTGTTCGTTCTCTCTGCGAAAAATATAAAATCGAGTTCCGGGTTTTAAATGCAAATGTCGCGGAATATGCCGAAAAACACCGCTTGAGCACAGAGGAAGCCGGAAGAAAGCTCCGGTATGAATTTTTTGAGCATTGTGCGGATGAAATCGGCGAAAACGCAAAGATTGCCACAGCCCACAGCCTTTCGGACTGCGCGGAAACCTTTGTTTTTAATTCCGCAAGGGGCGCAGCCCTTTCCGGAATTTGCGGAATCCCTCCGGTGCGCGGAAAAATAATCCGTCCGCTTATTGAATTTTCGAGGGAACAGATCGAAGCTTACGCCAATGAGCACGGGATCGGTTTTGTTACCGACAGCACAAACCTTACCGATGAATACACCCGCAACAAAATCCGGCACGGCGTTATCCCGGTGATGAAGGAAATTAACCCCGGCTTTGAAAAAGCTTTTCTCCGGCTTATGAAAAATCTTTCCGAAACGAGGGATTTTGTCGATTCCGAAGCGGCGGCTCTTCTTGAAAGATCAAAAGCCGAAAAAGGTTTTGATTCCTCCGCTTTGGAAAAAGCTCCGCCGGCTTTAAAAAACAGAGCCGCGGCAATGATTCTTGAAAATTTCGGTTTTGCTTTCGATTTTGAAAGAACTTTAAGGCTTTCCGAAAGATTTGGCGGAAAGGATTTTAAGGAAGAACTTTCGAAAAACGAATATCTCGTCCAGAAGGACGGAATTATTTTTAAGGAAACAAAAGCCGAAAGATCCCCGGAAATTGAGGAAAAGGTTTTTGCAGAAGGCGAATTTTCGATTTCTGCAGAAAAAATTGCCGAAATTTCGATAATTCCTTACAAGGAATTTAAAAATTCATATAAACTTAATAATTTTGTCTTAAAAGATACATTTGATTTTGATAAAATACAGGGCAGCGCGGTTATTCGTTCCCGAAAAACAGGAGATAAGGCCGATATCCACGGCGGAACGAAAACCTTGAAAAAACTTTTCATCGAAGAAAAAATCCCCGAAGAAAAGCGAAGTTCCGTTGCGGTTGTTTCCGATAACGGCGGCGTGCTCTGGGTCGAAGGTCTTGGCGCTGAAAAACGGGCAAGGCTTTCAGAAAAAACTGTTAACGTTGCGGCAATAAAAATCCGCAAAAATAAATGATTTCTGATGAAAGGGAAGCGTTAAAATGCATACTATTGAAGAAGACATCGAAAGAATCCTTATTTCTGAAAAAGACATCAAAAAAGCGGTTAAAAAAATCGGAAAACAGATAAGCAAGGATTATGCCGACAAAAACCTTATGCTTGTTGCTGTTCTCAAAGGTTCCGTAATCTTTATGGCAGACCTTATGCGCGCAATTTCAATTCCGCTCAATATTGACTTCATGTCTGTTTCCAGCTATGGCAGCGGAACAAAAACTTCCGGCGTTGTAAAAATAATCAAGGACCTTGACCACGATCTTTCCGGAAAAGATATCCTTATCGTTGAAGATATCCTTGACAGCGGAATGACGCTTTCGTATCTTAAAAAACTTCTCAGCCAGAGAAACGTTTCTTCAATAAGAATTGCTACCCTTCTTGACAAACCGGACCGCAGAATTGCGGACGTTACCGCGGATTATTTCTGCTTCACCGTTCCGGATGAATTTGTTGTCGGCTATGGTCTTGATTATGACCAGCAGTACCGCCATCTTCCGTATATCGGCGTGCTTAAACCCAAAATTTATTCCAACGAGGAATAATATTTTTATTAGATGAATACTAAATCGGAGTTGATGTTTTGAGCAACAAAATAAAAACAATTGTTTCCTATGTTGCGGCGCTTGTGCTGCTTCTCTTCCTGACTTCCCTTATGTTTACAATGAACAAAGAAGAGGAAGTTAAACCTAAATATTACGAAATTCTTCAGCTTTTTGAAAATTCCGAAGTTGAAAGCTATACGCTTGATCTCGGAACCGGCGAACTTACCCTTGTTAAAAAGCCGGCGGAAGGCAAGGAAAAAGGCGAAACCATCGAATATCTTGTTCCAAACGTTTCGGTTTTCCTTTCCGATATCGACATAATCAATGAGCAAAACGGTTTTTCCGTAACGGAAACCCAACCGGATTATCTTCCGATAAAAGAAACCCCATGGTGGATTTCCATGATCCCCACCCTTCTTCTCATCGGCGCAATGGCGGTTTTCTGGTTCTTTATGATGCGCCAGCAGAACGGCGGCAAGGTAATGGATTTTGCCAAAGCAAAATATAAAGACAAAGCCGACGACAAACCCACAACTTTTGCCGATGTTGCAGGCTGCAACGAGGAAAAGGAAGAACTTGAAGAGATTGTTCAGTTCCTTAAACACCCGAATCAGTTCAACGCTCTCGGCGCAAGAATTCCGAAAGGCGTTCTTCTTATGGGCCAGCCCGGTACCGGTAAAACCCTTCTTGCAAGAGCAGTTGCGGGCGAAGCGGGCGTTCCCTTCTTTTCAATTTCCGGTTCCGACTTTGTTGAAATGTTTGTCGGTGTCGGCGCAAGCCGCGTTCGCGATCTTTTTGGCGAAGCAAAGAAAAACGCTCCGGCAATTATTTTCATCGATGAAATCGACGCAGTCGGCCGCCACAGGGGCGCAGGTCTCGGCGGCGGACATGATGAACGCGAACAGACCCTTAACCAGCTTCTTGTTGAAATGGACGGTTTCGGCAACAACACCGGAATTATTGTAATGGCCGCAACCAACCGCGCGGATATTCTTGACCCGGCGCTTCTTCGTCCCGGCCGTTTCGACCGCCAGATAGTTGTGGGTGCTCCGGATGTTGAAGGACGCGAAGCGATTCTTAAAATCCACACAAAAAACAAACCCCTCGGACCGGATGTTGACCTTAACGTTATTGCGAAATCCACCGCGGGCTTCACCGGCGCGGAACTTGAAAACCTTACAAACGAGGCTGCTCTTCTTGCCGCAAGACGCAAGAAAAAAGCCATCACCATGAAGGAAATTGAGGAAGCGACAATCAAAGTTGTTGCAGGCCCGGAAAAACGTTCCAGAAAAGTCAACGACAAGGACAAACGCCTTACTTCCTATCACGAAGCCGGCCACGCAGTTGTAACCTATTTCTGCGAAACCCAGGACCCCGTTCACGAAATTTCAATTGTTCCCCGCGGTTATGCAGGCGGATATACCATGAGTCTTCCCGTTGAGGACAGAAATTACGTCACAAAGAGATATATGGAAGAGGAACTTTGCACCCTTCTCGGCGGACGCGTTGCGGAAGCGATTGTTCTCGGCGATATTTCCACCGGCGCTTCCAACGACCTTGAGCGTGCCACCAAAATTGCAAGAAACATGGTAACCCGCTATGGTTTCAGCGAAAAACTCGGCCCCATTGTTTACGGTTCTTCCGAAAACGAAGTTTTCCTTGGAAGAGATTACGGCCAGAACAAACATTATTCCGACGATATAGCTTCCGATATTGACAGCGAGATCAGAAGACTTGTTGACGAGGCTTATGAAAAAACCGAATCCATTCTTAATGAACACCGCGACAAGCTCGACGCTGTTGCCGCCGTTCTTATGGAAAAGGAAAAGGTAACCGGAAAAGAATTTGAGGATATTATGAATCCCAAGGCACCGGCGGTTGGGGAAGTTCCCGCAGAGGAACCCGCACCCGAAACCGAAGAATAATCAGTAAAATAAAAAAGGCACCGCAATGCGGTGCCTTTTTTTATATGTTCTTTTTAAAAAACAAGTTTTGAAAGAAAAGCGGGTTTTCCGTCGGAAGAACGGATTCCGGCGGCGATAACTTCGCCGTTTTCCTCTTTAAGACGAAGTTCAACGCTTTCGCCAAGGCGAAGCTCGCCGGTGAATCCAAGTTCAAAACGGGAAAGATTCCCAAGCTTTGCCCTTGTTTCTTCCGGAAGAGCGTCGGTGATAAGGTCGCCGTAACGGAAGTTGTTTGTATGGCTAAGGGAATCTATCCAGCTTGGCATGACGCTTTGGGTCATGACCGGGGAAAGTTCTTCCGGTTTTATGCGTATTCTTGGGCTTGCTTCAAAAAGTTCTTTTCCTTCGCCAAGTTCTTCAACAAGTTCAAGAACTTTTTCGTTGGTGCAAAGGCGGCGGGTTTCCATATCGAAAATGGAAGAAAAGGTTGCCGCAACGGCGGCAAGGGAACCGTCCTCATGGCAAATTTCGATATCACGGCGGTACTAAAGGCCTTTTTTGTTGGTGTGCCATGTTCTTACCGAAAGCCTTTCGCCGGCCCGGATAGAGTCTTTTATTTCGGCAGTGAGGGAGAGAAGAATCCAGGAAACGCCGTATTCTTTCATAAGTTTCGGAACATCGAGCCCGATGTTTTCAAGATGTTCTTCCGAAACGGTTACGATGATACGCTGTAGAGCCGAAAGGGTAAGCGCCTTGTTTTCGTTAAGCGCTCCGGTATCCACCCGGAAGGTATATGTTTTTTTAAGTTCCATTTATATTATGCCTTTTTCCATTTAACGCCCTGGGGGGTATCTTCAAGTACGATTCCCATGGCTTTAAGTTCGTCGCGGATTCTGTCGGCTTCGGCCCAGTTGCGTTCTTTTCTTGCGGCCTGTCTTGCGGCGATAAGGTTTTCAACCTCTTCCTCAAGGCTTTCTTTCTTGCGGTTATAAAGGATTCCGAGAACGCCGGTAAGAGCGTCGAAAAGTTCGGCAGCCGCTTCAAGAGCGGATTTTGCATGAGGAGCGGTGATAAAGGTGTTGATTTCGCGGACAAGGTCGAAAATTACTGCAACGGCGTCTGCGGTGTTGAGGTCATCGTCCATTGCGGTGATAAATGCCTGTTTTTTCTCTGCAAGCATTGCGATGAATTCTTCTTCGCCGCCCTGGTTTTCTGCCGGTGCGTTTTCAATTGCAAAATCAAGGTTGTCGCGGCAGGTGTACATTCTTTCAAGAGAAGCCTTTGCGGATTCAATTACGGTAAGGGTGTAGTTAAGGGGCATTCTGTAATGAGCCTGGATCATCATGTATTTGATGGGTTCATAGCCGTATTTTTCCGCAACGTCACGAACGGTGAAGAAGTTTCCGAGAGATTTGGACATTTTTACGTTATCAACGTTGATATAGCCGTTGTGCATCCAGTAACGGGCATATTCATGACCGGTGCAGCATTCGCCCTGGGCAATTTCGTTTTCGTGGTGGGGGAAGATAAGGTCCTGGCCGCCGCAATGGATATCAATGGTTTCACCAAGGTGGTTTTTGATCATTGCGGTGCATTCGATATGCCAACCGGGTCTGCCTTCGCCCCAGGGAGAAGTCCAGCTGGGTTCGCCGGGTTTTGCGGCTTTCCAAAGGCAGAAATCAAGGGGATCTTCTTTTTCGGAGTCTGCTTCGATTCTTGCGCCGGATTCAAGGTCGGAAACATCCTGGTGAGAAAGTTTTCCGTATTCGTCAAATTTTCTTACGCGGAAATAGACGGAACCGTCGGAAAGGGGATAGGCGTAGCCTTTTTCAACAAGGGATTCGACAATTTCGATGATTTTTGCCATGTTTTCGGTTGCCTTCGGGTGAATGGAAGCGGGTTTAACTCCAAGCCCTTCCGCATCTTTTTTATATTCGGCGATATATTTTTCGGCAACTTCTGCGGAAGTAATTCCTTCTTCGTTGGCGCGTTTGATGATTTTGTCGTCAACGTCGGTGAAGTTCTGGACAAAAGTTACTTTGTTACCGAGAAATTCAAGATAGCGGCGGAGTACGTCGAAAACGCAGATTGGTCTTGCATTTCCGATGTGGATGAAGTTATAAACGGTGGGTCCGCAGGCATAGATTTTAAATTCGCCGGGAACGAGAGGAACAAGTTCCTCTTTTTGTCTTGTCATTGTGTTGAAAACTTTCATTTCTGGGTCTCCTTTATATTAATCTTGTGTGTTGCTTTTTATTTCCGCAAGCTCCTCTTTAAGGCGGTCGATTTCCATATAGAGTTTGCAGATTTCCTGAGAAACCGGGTCGGGGATATGTACCTGGTCAAGTTTTTCCGCCGGAACAACTTTTTTGCCGTGCTGGCGAACAACCCTTGCGGGAACGCCGACAGCGGTTGAATATTCCGGAATTGCGTTCAAAACAACGGCGTTTGCGGCAATTTTTGCGCCTTCACCAACGGTGAAAGGCCCGAGAACTTTTGCGCCGGCGCCGACGATTACGTTGTTCATAAGGGTAGGGTGGCGTTTGCCGGTTTCCTTGCCGGTACCGCCAAGGGTAACCCCTTGGTAGATGGTGCAGTTGTCGCCAACTTCGGCGGTTTCGCCGATTACAACTCCGCTTCCGTGGTCGATAAGAACTCCTCGGCCGATTTTTGCCGCCGGGTGGATTTCAACCCCGGTGAAAAAACGCACAAGCTGGGAAAGAGCGCGGGCTGTAAATTTAAAGCCGTGGTGCCAAAGCCAAAAAGCCGGCCGGTGCCACATTATTGCATGAAGACCGGAATACAGAAGAAAAACTTTGAATGCGGAAGGGGCCGCAGGGTCGCGGTCGCGAACGGCATATATATCTTTTTTAAGGCCTGCAAACATAAATTCACCCCCTGGTAAAGAATAAAAAAGCCTCCGTCACAAATTTCTTTGTGACGGAGGCGGTAAAAACAAAAAAATATCGCGGTTCCACTCCGGTTTATAACTTGTCGGGTCAGCAAACCCTTTGCCTTTTAACGGTGGCTTTTCCGCAAAACGATACTTGCGTTTCCTTAAAAAAACAGCTTTCCCGTTTCGTGCTCATCGGGTGCATTTCGCCGTGCTCAAACAAGCGGACTTCCAGCTTTTGCCCGCATCTCTGGTGCTCAAGGGGTTCGGTTACTTCTCCCGGTCATCGCATTTGAAATATTAAATTTAATATATCATAATAAAAAGCGGATTGCAAGCATTTTTTAAGCGCCCCTTTTTAAAGGGCAGCGGTTTATCTGTCGTGGCTAAGCCTTTTGTAATGGCGGTGGCGGCGGAGCTTGTTATATTTTCTGATATTATATGCGCGGATTATAAGAATGATTATTACAAGAGCCAAAAGAACGCCCGCAGGGATAAGGATGAATATCCACCAGCGGAAGGTGCGGTTTTCGTTTTCAATTTCCGTATCGCCGGAAATAACTGAAGATTCCTTAACAATATGGTATTCCGGAGAAAGAGAAAAAGTTCCGGTAAGCATATTTTCGCTTGTTTTGTCAAAAGAGATCTCAAGGGCAACGCTGCTGACTTCGGAAAGAAGGCAGGATTCCGGAATTTTTGCGCTTGCGGAAATATCAGAAGCGGACATATCTTCGGTTAAAAGAATGTTGACGGAAGCCATGGGATATACGGTCATTTCGCCGTAAAGTTCTTCGCCGTCATAAACGGAAAGAACGGATTTTTTTACGGAAACCGGAATTTCAACGCTTTTGAAATTGTTGAAGCAATAATCCATAAGGATTCGGGAATCTTTATATTTTGCGTTTTTGTTTTTGCTTTTCATAACGACGCAGATAATTTCCATATCGCCGTTTTTGGCGGTTGTAACGGCGGTATGAAGAGCTTCCTCCGTCCAGCCGAGTTTGCCGCCGGTTGCGTAATCATAGCCGTGGGTAGCGTTATATTGGCTGCCGACTATCATAGCGTGGTGGGTTCCGAAATTTCTTTCGCTGTTTTTGTTCGTTGCGGGAATGCTCCATTCCCAGGCGGAAAAATAGGTCATGAAACCGGGAACGGAAAGGGCGTATTTCGTAATTACAGCCATATCCCTTGCGGTGGTGTAATGGTTCATTTCCGGCATTCCGGTGACATTTGAAAAATGGGAACCTGTGCAGCCGAGTTCCGCAAGTTTTTCGTTCATAAGGCGAACAAAAGCAAGCTGGCTTCCTGCGGAAGCATCCGCAAGGCCCATTGCACAGTCGTTTGCAGATTCCACCATCGCGCCGTAAAGAAGATCTTCAACGGTGCAGGTTTCGCCTTCGGAAAAGGCAAGGTGGGTGCTCGCTTTGTCATAGCTTGCGGCTTCTTTTGAAAAAGTGTATTCAGCTTTTGGGTCAAGCCTTTCAAGCGCCATTGCGCAGGTAAGAATTTTTGTGATGGAAGCGGGTTCCATTTTTTTGTTTTCGTTTCCGCCGATCAAAATCTGGCCGGTTTTTGCGTCCATTACGCACCAGGTTTCCGAAATGATTTCGGAAGAAGGCATTGCTGCAAAAGCGGGGACGCATATTGAAAGTACCGTTATAATGCAAAGAAAAATTGAAACAAGTTTTTTGAACATATTATAATTTACATCCTTTTCAGTTTTTGCCGGAAGGGTGAAAGATTTTTTCCGTATTTATAATATCATAACATATAAATTGATGTAATGTAAAATGGTTTTCGCAATATTAAAGAATATTTAATATTTTTTTGGCAAAAATATTTTCAAAAATAAAAAAGGAGATGTTTTTTGTGAATATGAGCGCCATTACATGGGTTGACAGATTTGCCCTTGCGCTTATCATAATCGGCGGACTTAACTGGGGGCTTGTCGGCCTTTTGGATTTTGACCTTGTGGCTTGGCTTTTCGGCGGTTCAGAAATGATCCTCAGCAGAATTGTATATTCCCTTGTGGGCGTGGGCGCCGCCTGGGGAATCACTCTGCTTTTCCGCCCGAGAGAAGAAAGAGCGACCTGATAAAAAAGCACCCAAAGGGTGCTTTTTTTAATGCATAATGCAAAGTGCGGAATGCATAATTGAACCGAAGGCGAAAGATACCCTCCTCATACAAAAAAATCCCCTTGTTCAGAAGGGGCTTTTTTGTTAAACTTGCTTGTCCAGAATCTCTCTGTATTTCTGATAAAATTCCTCAAAAGTTCCGTTTTCGATTTCTTCGCGTATTTTCGCCATCATCTCGTTATAGAACCAAAGGTTATGGAGAACGCAAAGGCGCATTCCAAGTCGTTCGTCCGCTTTTAAAAGGTGGCGGATATATCCTTTGCTGTAACTGCGGCAGGCAGGGCATTTGCAATTTTCGTCGATGGGTGTGCCGTCGAATTTAAATTTTTCCGCAAGGATGCGGACTTTTCCGTTCCATGTAAAAACATTTCCATGCTGGGCGTTCCTTAAAGGAAGAACGCAGTCGAAAAAATCGATTCCCCGGTGAACGCCTTCAAGGATGTTGAGCGGAGTTCCGACACCCATGAGATATCTTGGTTTATCCTTCGGCATAAAAAGTTCGACAGAATCGATTATCCGGTACATTTCCTCCGCGCTTTCGCCGACGGAAAGCCCGCCGATGGCGTAGCCATCGAGCCCTTCGATTGCCGCGATTTCTTTCATATGTCCGATTCGGATATCGTCAAAAGTTCCGCCCTGGTTGATTCCGAAAAGAAGCTGGCCCGGGTTTATTGTTTCAGGATCTTCGGAAAGTTTTTTGTGTTCGGCAATGCAGCGGCGGAGCCAGCGGGTTGTTCTTGCAACGGATTTTTCAACGTAATCCCGGGGAGCGGGGTTTTCAATACATTCGTCAAAAGCCATGGCAATGTCGCTGCCGAGCTTTGACTGTATCTGCATGGATTCTTCCGGGCCCATAAATATTTTCCGCCCGTCAATGTAGGAAGTGAAATATGCTCCTTCTTCCTTGATGCGGCGGAGATTATGGAGCGAAAAAACCTGGAAACCGCCGGAATCCGTAAGAACGGGTTTATCCCAGTTCATAAACTTGTGAAGTCCGCCAAGCTTTGCAATAAGGTCCTCGCCCGGCTGCATATGAAGATGATATGTGTTCGAAAGTTCAACAAGGGTGCCGATTTCCCTAAGGTCATCGGTGGAAGCCCCGCCGCGGATGGCTGCGGCAGTTCCGACATTCATAAAAACCGGCGTTTCAATAACGCCATGGGGAGTTTCGAGCCTTGCTCTGCGGGCTTTTCCGCAGGTTTTTAAAATTTCGTACATTGTTTCCTCCGGTGGGTTTGATATGGAAATATAATACCACAAAAAAGCGGAAAAAGCGACAGAAATAAATTATTTACGGAAGCCTTCTTTTATGATAAAATGAATCCATCAGCAAAGAGAAAGGCGGGGAACTGTGTTCGAATTTTTTGCAGGCGGAGTAACCGAAATCGGAGGAAACCGCACCGACCACCAGGGCGGATGTGTTTTAGGCGCAGTAACTGAACAGGGAATCCGCGCTTTTGCAAAGCCCAACGGAACGGACACCATACATATTGAATCCGAAGGGTTCGGAAGTTTTGATATAGAAATCGGCGACACAGAACCCAGAGCGGAAGAAGCGGAAACTTCCGCCGCCCTTGTCCGCGGAATTATGAACTGTTTTATCGAAAGCAGAAATATCTTCGGCGGCTTTGACGCAAAAATATCTTCCGATATTCCTTCCGAAAATGGGCTTTCCTCTTCTGCGGCCTTTGAAATTCTTATAGGAAAAATTATAAGCGGGCTTTTCTTCGAAAACAGCGTCCCGGCTTTGCGCCTTGCCCAATTTGGAAAAATTGCGGAAAGCGATTTTTTCGGAAAACCCTGCGGACTTACGGACCAGCTTATATGCGCCGTTGGCGGAACGGTTTTTGCGGATTTTTCCGACCCGGAAATGCCCCGATTCAGGAAAATTGATTTCGATTTTTTGAAAAACGGATACACGGTTGCGGTAATAGACTGCGGGGAAAGCCGTGCTGACCTTACGGACGATTACCTGGAAACAGTCCGGGATATGGGAATTGTTGCATGGAATATGGGTTACACGGTTCTTTCCGAAGCGGACGAAGCGGAATTTATTGCCCTGTTTCCGATTCTTCGCCAAAAATGCGGAGAAAAAGCGGTTTTGCGCGCGCTCCGTTATTTTGAGGAAACAAGAAGGGCAAAGGAAGAGGCCGAGGCTCTTGAAAATAGGGATTTTGCTGAATTCCTTAGAGTGTATCGGGAATCTGCGGAAAGTTCCGAAGAACCCCCGGCGCTTATTGCTGCAAGGGAATTTCTCGGAGAAAAGGGTGCGGCAAGAACCTGCGGAACTTATTCAAAATCGGTTCAGGCAATCGTTCCGGAAGAAATTGCCGCAGAATTTGCGGAAGAAATGGAAAAACAGGGCTTTGGAGTAATGTTTGTCCTTTAATTTGACCTTTTTGCCCAATAATGATAAAATAAACTGAATCTTTCCAAGGTGGTTTTCGGTAAAATGATAATTCCTTATTATATTGCTATAAATATAGCCGCGTTTTTAATGTACGGCGCAGATAAATATTTTGCAAAAAAAGATATGTGGCGGATTTCCGAAAAGGCGCTTATCGGGGTTGCCGCAATGGGCGGCGCTTTCGGGGCTTTTGCGGGAATGGAAATTTTTAGGCATAAAACAAAACATCTTAAATTCACCGTTCTTTTGCCGGTGCTCATGGCCGTACATCTCGGTGTATTGGTTTATCTTTTTGAGTGAATATGAGTATTTTCAGATGTCCGCTTTGCAAGACAAAGCTTGAGAAAAACGACCGCTCGCTGAAATGCGAGCACGGCCACAGTTTTGATATTTCCGCCGAGGGTTATGTTCATCTTCTGCCGCCCAACAAGATGAATTCAAAAGTTCCCGGCGACAGCAAAGAAATGGCTGCTTCCCGCTCTGCGTTTCTTGATAAAGGATATTACGAACCGCTTTTGCGGGAACTTTGCCAAACGGTGCTCGAACTTTCAAGCAGCAACGAAATTTCTGTGCTCGATTGCGGCTGCGGCGAAGGTTATTATACTTCCAACATTGCAAAAGAGCTTAAAAACCGTATTCCAAAGGCGAAAATTGCCGGTTTCGATATAAGCCGTCCTTCGGTAAAACGCGCCGCAAAACGCACCAAGGAAGTTGATTTTGCGGTGGCTTCGGTTTTCGATATTCCGGTTCGGGACGAAAGTTTTGATATACTTCTGAACGTTTTCAGTCCTTTGAGCATCGGCGAATACAAAAGGGTGCTCAAAAGCGGCGGATATTACATATATGTTGTTCCGGCGGCAAGACATCTTTGGCAGCTGAAAGCGGCAATTTATGACGTTCCATACGAAAACAAGGAAGAGGATACCCCTTACGAAGGTTTTGAGCACGTTACGACAAAACGCGTTCGCTACGAAACTCTTATAAAAACGAAAGAGGATATTTTTGCCCTTTTCCAGATGACCCCGTATTACTGGAAAACCTCCGCAAAAGGTGCGGAAAAACTTTCGAAGTTCGAAAGCCTTTCGACTGAGGTTGCCTTTGATATCCATATTTACAAAAAGGAGAAATAAAAAATGCATTACGATTACAAAACCGCAGGAACCTGCTCCAAAAAAATCAGCTTTGATATGGACGAAAACGGAATTGTTACCAACATCGTTTTCCTCGGCGGATGCCCCGGAAACCTTCAGGCAATTCCGAAAATTCTCGAAGGTTGGAAAGCCGACGACATTATCGACCGCCTTCTTGGAAACGATTGCGCCGGAAGAGGAACTTCCTGCGCTGACCAGCTTGCAAAAGGCCTTATTTGGGCAAAGGAACAGGCAAACGCATAAAATATAAATCGGCATTCAAAACAGAGGCGCTTTCGCAAAGAAAGTGCCTCTGTTTTTTTGCCCCTAACGGCAGATATCCATTGCAAAATGCACCTTGAGCAGCGCTTTTTATGTGGCGGAAAATTAAAAAATGTGCTACAATATACCCCGTAATTTCGAAAAAGCCAAAGAGGTATTTTTATGAATCAGAAAGAACTCAATGAAATCCGCCGCCGTCTTGCTCTTGATAAAAACTGCATGGGCAAAGTTTACGGCTGTTTTGTAAACCAGATGAAAGAAATAATCGCATATATCGAAGAACCGGTTGCGGTGATGCCCCAATCCGAAGGGGAAAGGTATATGGCGCTTTTTAAAAAGGCTCTTTCCGGATCCCTTGGAAAAAACCTTATCGATATTGAGTTTTCCACCCGGCAGGTAATGGAAGGTGAGGAACATAAGCTCCTTATGGATATCCGGAAAGATATCGATAACCCGGAACTTCGCGAAGCGCTTTATAAAAAAATAATTCCGGCGGTGAATCTTGATTGCAACTATATAATCCTTCTCGGTGCGGACCGCTATGACGTTCCGTTTAAAGGGACTGATGAACTTTCCATGGAAGATGCTTCCGAAACGGTTTTCAGCTATTTTGTATGTTCCGTTTGTCCGGTAAACGAAAGCAAAACCGAACTTGGTTACGTTATTGACCAAAGCGCGTTCCACAACTGCACTTTCCCCCAGACTGTTGCCGCGCCGGAACTTGGTTTTATGTTCCCGTGCTTTGACGACAGAGCCGCCAATATTTACAACGCTCTTTTCTATATGAAAGACACCGATATGATGCAGCAGGAATTTATTGATTCTGTTTTTAAAACGGAAGTTCCGATGTCTGCCGGCGAACAGAAGATGACTTTTCAGGAAGTGCTTACCGAAACTCTTGAAGAAGATTGCAGCTTTGATATAATCCAGTCCGTACATGAACAGATTTGCGAACGCATTGTTGAACACAAGGAAAGCAAAAATCCCGCTCAGCTCGATTTAAGCACAAGGGAAGTTGGCAATATTCTTGAATCCAGCGGCGTTGCAAAAGAAAAAGTCGAGGTTTTCAAAGAAAAGGTTAAAAAACAGTTTGGAGAGGACAAACCCCTTAAGCCCCAGAACATTATCGAAAGCAAAAAGTTCGAAGTTGTAACTCCCCAGGTTAAAATTTCCGTTGCGCCGGAATTTTCCTATCTTGTTGAAACAAAAGTTGTAAACGGAAGAAAATATATTATGATCCCCGCGGACGAAGGGGTTGAAGTTAACGGTGTTTCTGTTAAGATAAACGAATAAAGCCGGAAGAGAGATATTAATAAATAAAAAAAGGCACAGGATCGAAATCGTTTCGGTTCTGTGCCTTTCGTCTGTTATAAGCTTTTGGGTTTTCCGGTTTTCTGGTAACGGGGTTAAGTTCGCCCCAATCTTTTCGTTTTAAAAGATTGAGTTCACGCTGTTTCTTTTTGGAAAGTTTTTCAAAGGGAACAAATTTTTCCATAGTTTTTCCTCCGCGTTTAATTTTATAAACAAAAAAGGTCACTAACAAAAGTTAGTGACCTTTTGGTGCGGTAAATGGGACTTGAACCCATACGTCAAAGACACACGCCCCTCAAACGTGCCTGTCTGCCTATTCCAGCACTACCGCGTTTTTCGACTGCATGAGTTATTATATCAGCTTGAAACAGAAATGTCAAGAACTTTTTTTAAAAATTTTTTGATTATTTATTTTGATTACCGCCAAGACTTTTTTAATAAAAGGGGGAAGATTTTTTTGAAGAAAAGAATGGTGATTTTTCTCTGTGCTTTTGTAATATCTCTCGGGGCTGTAATGCTGAGAACGGCGGTTATTGCAAAAGAAGGGACATATATGAAAGCTTCGGTTTTGAACAGCAGAAGGACCCTTACGCTTGAAAAAACAAGAGCGGGGATTTTTGACCGCAATTTCGTTCCGTTTGTGAACAGAAATTACGAAAGAAAGCTTCTTGTTTTTCCGGATATTCTTGAAGTGTCTGCATTAAGCGGATATCTCGACAGGGACACAATGGCTGAAATATTCGGAAAAACCGAACCTTCGGTGGTGGATATAGGCGGAATTATAATTGAGGGGGAAGGAATATATAATTTTTCGTATCCCAAACGCTTTTCGGAAAACACCGCCGCCGCGCATATTATAGGATATATAAACGGAGGAAAAGGCGTTTCTGGAATTGAAAAAAGTTATAACGGTTTTCTTGAAAAAAACGGGTCTTCTGTTTCGGTTTCCTATTCCACCGACGGAACGGGAAGACTTTTTGCCGGCGGAGAAATAAATCTTTCGGAAGAAAGGGTTTTTGATAAAAGCGGCGTTGTTCTGACGCTGGATCTTGAAATTCAAAAAGCGGCGGAAAAAATCCTTTCGGAAGAAACGGAAAAAGGCGCGGCGGTTGTAATGGATGTGGAAAACGGCGAGATCCTCGCCTGCGCTTCCGTTCCGGATTTTGAACCGGGAAGAATTGCGGATTATCTTAACGAAAAAGGTTCCCCTTTTGTGAACAGAGCTTTTTCAGCATATACCGTAGGTTCCACATGGAAACTTGTGGTGGCGGCTGCCGCTCTTGAAAGCGGAATTTCACCGGAGCGCAAATTCGAATGTACCGGAAGCATTGAAATTGACGGAAGAATATATAAATGCCATTGGGAATTGGGGCACGGCGAAATCGATATGGAAAAAGCGCTTGAAATATCCTGCAACCCGTATTTCATTGACCTTGCAATGGAAATCGGCGGAAAAAGAATTCTTGAAACGGCAAAGAACATCGGTTTTGGAACAAAAACGGATTTTGGCGAAGGGCTTTTTTCCTCCGGCGGCAACCTGCCAACGGAAGAGGAGCTTTTTTCAAAAACGGTTCTTGCAAGTTTTGCCTTCGGCCAGGGAAAACTTCTTGCAACACCGGTGCAGCTTGCCTGTCTTGCCTCTTCGGCAGCAAACGGAGGAAAAGCTGTTGTTCCAAAACTTGTTCTGGGAACTTATGACAGAAACGGAAATTGGGAACCGACCCCGGATTACAGCGAAAATCCGGTTATGAGCAAAAAAAGCGCGGATATTTTAAAAAAGATGATGATAAACGTTGTTGAAAACGGAAGCGGCGAAAACGCAAAACCAAAGGAAGGCACAGCAGGGGGAAAAACCGCATCTGCCCAGACCGGTCAGTTTGATGAAGAGGGAAACGAAATAATCCACGCCTGGTTCGTGGGTTTCTTCCCGGCAGAAAACCCAAAATATGCCGTTGCGGTTTTTGCGGAAGGAATGAATTCCGGCGGGGATTTTGCCGCGCCGGTTTTTAAAAGGATATGCGAAAAAATCCAATTGTTAAATTATGATTAAATATTATATTGGCACTTGCCGAAAAGGAAAATATGTGTTATTATTTATTGTACAGTAAAATTCTTGAAAGAAGGCGTTTTCGGTGAACATTGTTACAGCGATTGAAACCATGAGAACCATCGTTGACGCTTATGATAAATTTGAAGCAAAAAAGCTGAAAATAAAAAACAATACCAGGAAGTTTTTGAAAGGTGGTAGAACTATGAAATTCGGTACTGTTATCGGAATTGTTGTCGGTGCGCTCACTCTTATCGCCGCCGGTGCTGCAGCTGTTTATTTCCTTACCAAGAAAAAAGGCTGCTGCTGTGATGATTGCTGCGATTGCTGCTGCGATGACGAACTTTTTGAAGAATTCCCTGAAGAGGAAGTTTGCTGCGATTGCGAAGTAAACGAAGAAGTTCCGGCAGAAGAGGAAAACCTTAAGTTCTGATTTCCTAACAAAAAAACAGGATGACGGCGCGGATGTGCGCTTTGTCATGCGGCATATGGGTCCTGTGCGACAAAAAACCGTGAACCATGTCAGGCGGGGAACCGAGCAGCATTAAGCGGTATTTTTGGGTGCCGCAGACAAATCTGTGTGCCGTGTGACAAAGCACATGTCCGCGTTTTTATATTGCCTCCCTTTTTTAAAGGGAGGGGGACCGTTGCGCTACGAACGGCGGAGGGATTTTTTACGGATTCCAAACCGGTTTTGCGGCGGCCCATTTGAAATTGAAAGGAGGAAAATTTATGTACCAGGCGCTTTACAGAAAATACCGTCCGAGATTTTTCCGCGATGTTGCGGGACAGGAACATATAACCTCCGTTCTTTCAAAAGAAGTTTCTGAAAAAACCTTCGGCCATGCATATCTTTTTACCGGAAGCCGCGGAATCGGAAAGACCACCTGCGCAAAAATTCTTGCAAAGGCGGTAAACTGCCCTTTTGAAAAAGACGGCGAACCCTGCGGCGAATGTGAAATCTGCCGCGGAATCGACGAAGGTTCTCTTCTTGATATAACCGAAATGGATGCGGCCTCAAACCGTAACATAGACGATATCCGCGACCTTCGTTCCGAAGCGAACTTTACACCTGCCGTTGCAAAATACCGCGTTTATATTATCGACGAAGCCCATATGCTTACAAAAGAAGCGGCAAATGCCCTTCTTAAAATTATGGAAGAGCCGCCGGAGCACGTTATCTTTATTCTTGCAACAACCGAAGTTAACCGTCTTCCCGCAACCATTCTTTCAAGATGTATGCGTTTCGATTACCGCAGAATGTCACCGGACGTTATTGCGGAGCGGGTCAAGTTTGTCTGTAAGATGGAACATATTGAAATCGAAGACGACGGGGCGCTTCTTATCGGAAAGCTTGCGGACGGCGGAATGCGCGATGCGCTTTCGCTTTTGGATATCTGCAGATCCTCCGGAGAAGTTATCACCGCGGATACGGTCAGCAGATGCGCCGGTCTTGCCGGAAGGGAATATCTTTTCGAACTTACCGATGAAATTTCCCAAAGGGATATTTCCGCGGTTTTAAAAACCGTTGACAAGCTTTATGAAGGTTCCGCGGACGTTTCAAGAATTTGCGATGAGCTTATAAGCCATTTCAGGAATCTTATGATAGTTTCCTGCGCCAAGGAAGCTTCGGAAATTCTTAAAATTATGCCGAACGAAATGCTCCGGATCGAAAAACAGACCAAGGCATTTTCCCAGGCGGAAATTTTCCGGATTGTATCCGTTTTGCAGGATACCCTTGTGAAGATGTCCAAAAGCGCATCCAAGCGGCTTGAATTTGAGCTTGCGCTTGTAAAACTTTGTTCCCCGGAACTTACCCAAAGCCAGGAAGCGCTTATTGCAAGAATAGAAAAGCTTGAAAAAGAAATTGTTCTGCTCAAGGCAAGGGGAGTTGCCCCGGCGGTGCAGAATCTTCCAGCAAAAGAACCTGTTCCGGTTGCGGAACCCGCCCCGGTTTATGAGAAAGCGGTTTTTGAACCGGAAGTTTTGGTACAGAACGATTCGGAACCGGAATTTGAAAATTGGGAAGACGTTGTTGAACTTATAAAAGGAAAGAACAGAATGCTTTATTCCTTCCTTGAAGGTTCAAAAGCGTATCTTGTGGGCGGAAGAGTTCTTATTGATTCGCCCAACAGCTTCTTTATCGATTATATGCAGAAAACCGCGGACGCAAAAGAGGTTATCAAAAATGCGATCACCGAAATCTGCGGAATCCGCTATGGCATTGGACCTTACAAAAAAACAGAAAAAAAGCCCGAGGATGACCCCCTTGCCGCCCTTGCAAAAAGAGCGGCGGAAATGGGAATCGGCGAGCTTTAAGATAAAAAATTACAAAAAATCCAGAATCGGAGGAATATAATAATGAAAGCAAGACTTCCCCAGGGATACGGCGGCGGCCCTTCCAACATGCAGGGCATGATCAAACAGGCTCAGAAAATGCAGGAACAGATGACCAATCTTCAGGCAGAGCTTGACGAAAAAGAATATGATTTCACTGTCGGCGGCGGAATGCTCACAATCCACATGAACGGCAAAAAAGAAATGACCGGAATTGAAATCAAACCCGAAGTTGTTGATCCGGACGATATCGAAATGCTCCAGGATCTTATCGTTGCAGGCGTTAACGAAGCTGTTTCCACCATTGAAAAAACCAACGCAGACGCCATGAACGCAATTACCGGAAGCCTTAACATTCCCGGAATGTTCTGATAATTATGAATTACCGCGTACTTCCGCTTACAAAGCTTACCGAACATTTTGCCCGCCTTCCGGGAATCGGCAAAAAAAGCGCCCAGCGCCTTGCTTTTCATATTCTCCGTATGCCGGAGGAAGAAGCAAAAGCTTTTGCAGAATCCATTCTTGAAGCAAGGGAAAAAATCGGTTACTGCGAAGTTTGCAAAAACCTTACAGACGCTCCCAAATGCGCAATTTGCTGCGACGAAACAAGAGACAGAAGCACAATTTGCGTTGTTGAAGACCCGAGGGACGTTATTGCCATTGAGCGCACGAAGGAATATAACGGACTTTACCACGTTCTCGGAGGACTTATTTCTCCGATGGATGGGGTCGGCCCGGAAAGCCTTTTTATCAAGGAACTTCTTGAGCGGCTTTCCGACGGTGAAGTGAAGGAAGTTATTATGGCGACGAACCCCACCGTTGAGGGCGAAGCGACCGCAATGTACATATCGCGTTTGCTTAAACCGCTTGGGGTTATTGTTTCCCGCCTTGCTTACGGAATTCCCGTTGGCGGAAACCTTGAATATGCGGATGAAGTTACCCTTTACCGCGCAATCGAAGGCAGAAGCAGAATGTGAGCACGGGTTTTGAGCACGGTGCTCAAAACGCCTTTCCGGATGGGAAGGCGTCATTTCCAAAGGAAATGACGGATGGGGGATAACCAAGAACCCGGAGGATTTATCTGAATTTGTAAAGGATATCCCTCCTCAGTCTGCTGCGCAGACAGCTCCCCCTCTGGGGAGCCTTTATTGGAAAGGAGGCGAAACGAAAGTGGAGAAAAAAGAATCCAGAAAAAGCATTGCAAACAACAAAAAAGCTTTTCACGATTATTTTGTTGACGATAAATATGAAGCCGGAATTGAACTTTTCGGAACGGAAGTTAAAAGCATCCGCGCCGGCCAGGTCAACCTTAAAGACAGCTGGTGCGACATAAAAAACGGAGAAATTTTTGTTCAGGGAATGCACATAAGCCCTTATGAAAAGGGAAATATCTTCAACCGTGATCCGCTTCGTGTTCGCCGTCTTTTGATGCACAAGCGCGAGATTATGAAGCTTAACGCGGCAATTCAGCAGCAGGGAATGACTCTTGTTCCGCTTGAACTTTATTTCAGCGGCTCAAGAGTAAAAGTTTCCGTCGGTCTTTGCCGGGGCAAAAAGCTTTATGACAAGCGCGACGATGCCGCAAAACGCGATATGCAAAGGGATATTGAGCGGCATTTGAAAGAACAGCGAAGATAAGCGCTTCTCCTTTTGGAGAAACCTTGCCTTATATATGGGGGCGTAAAGGTTTCGACGGGGGTCTTGAAGCATGAATAGCGGGTAGATGCGCCCGGCCATCTATAAAACGGGTAAAAACAATAAACGCTAAATCTAACAGATTTGCTTTTGCTGCTTAATTAAGCAGCCGTTCTGCCGTTGAGTACCGCGGCTTCGGACAGGGCGTCGATTAGCGGTGAACGACCGGCGGGAGCTTTTTCCGTACCGCCGCCGTAACAGGAAAATACCGAAGCGGACAGTTTGAACGCTGTCCGTCCGCTTCGGGAAATTTAAACAACGTTCTGCACCCGGAGAAGTTTGTGTGAATGGGCTTTCGGACAGGGGTTCGACTCCCCTCTCCGTGACTGCTCAATAACACGTCCGCGATAAAATTATAAAAAAAGCCACTTGGCCAAGCTTTACTGGCCAGGTGGCTTATTTGTTTGTGATGGCAAGGAAAGCCATAAACTTATAAAATAGTCGATTTTTGATATGTCACCGACCGAGGATAGAGTCGGCGAAAGCGGTGCACAAGCCATGTAACGATGAAATAAAATTTCCGCGTTTTTGGATGGTGGCGGTATTTTAGGAAAATTGCTATTTCGGCGGAGCAAGTGAAATGGTGGAATGGATTTCGGGTGGTGGAGGGCGCAGCATTATTACCTTGAAGAACTGCTTTTAGGAATCAACTATAAAACTTTTTGAAAAGACTATTTCAACACATTATCGGAAAAGCTCTTTACAGGTGCAGAGCACATTTCCACAAGTATCTTTTTTACTTCGGCTTCAGATATTTTATCATAATTATTCAGCCAAACCTCAATAAATCCTGCAAAAGCTTCACTTATATACGCTTCCCTTAGTTTGGCATCCACAGTATTTTGTCTTTGTTTAAAACTTGTGGTCATTTCTTTGAATCTTTTATCAAAAAATATTTTTTTGGTAATGTCGCTGAATTCCGCTTTTGAACATTTCAAAAGTGTTTTCAGAATATCTTTGTGTTCACTTATAGCGTTAATACACCAATCAATTGAGCTTTCAAGATTCATTTCAAAAAAATCTTTCTGCATTGAATATGTAAATTGTTTTGCTATATCTCTTTCGAAATCGTCATAAATAGCTTTCATCAGTTCGTATTTATCTTCGTAATGAACATAAAAAGTATTTCTGCTTATTTTAGCCATTTTGCAAATATCAGCTACTCTTGTTTTATCGAATCCTTTTTCATCAACACAGCGAATAAAGGTGCTTTTGATATTTTCTTCAGTTTTCTGAAAACGCAAATCATCTCTGTTCATAAAGTTCCCCTCCTTTTTATGACACTATTATACATAATGTTAGTTAACTAATGCAATACGCAATATTGACAGTTGTCATCAAAAAATTAACAAAGTATAATCAAGTTAACAAATTTTGGGGAGGTAATATTATGAACAAATTACTCGACGGAAGAGCAGGTATTATCACCGGTGCAGCTTCCGGAATCGGCAGAGCAGCAGCTATCCTTTTCGCACAGGAAGGCGCAAAAGTTATTGTTTCCGACGTTAACGACGAAATGGGTAACGAAACTGTTGAACTCGTCAGAAAAGAAGGCGGCGAAGCATACTATTTCCATTGCGACGTTGCAAACGAAGAAAACGTAAAAGAACTTGTTGATTTTGCTATTGAAAAATTCGGCAAACTTGATTGGGCTTATAACAACGCAGGCGTTATTCCTTTTGAAAATGCTCTTATCCACGAAACCCATACTGATCTTTTCAGAAAAGTTCTTGATATCAACATCATGGGCGTATATTACTGCATGAAATATGAAATCCCTCATATGCTTGAAGCAGGCGGCTCTATTGTAAACTGCTGCTCCATCAACAGTGTTCGCGTAACCCGCGGAACTTCTTCCTATGGAACCTCCAAATACGGTGAATATGGTCTTACCCAGTGTGCAGCACTTGATTATGGTAAACTTAACATCCGTATCAACGCAGTAGGCCCCGGCCCCACCATGACTCCTATGCTTGAAGCAAGTGCTTCTGCTCATCCGGAAGTAATCACTGCTCTTAAAGCAACTATTCCGGACGGCAGAGTAGCAGAAGCTGTTGAACTTGCAAACGCAGCACTCTTCCTTCTTTCCGACCTCGGAAACCACATCAACGGCCAGCTCGTCCTTGTTGACGGCGGTCAGTCCTGCAATATGTGATATTAGGTATTAATTTTCCAACTAATCCACCACATGGACAAATACCCCCAATCAAAAACAGCATCCGCCGCAGTTGGCGAATGCTGTTTTTGCATTACATGGTATAATTCCGTCGCATCAGAATAAATTTTTTGTAAACAGTTTTGAAAACAGTTGTAAAACTTTGGATAAATGGATATAATAATAAAACAAGCATCAAGTTTCCATACTTAAAACCAAAAGCCCTAAATATGGGGTCGTAATGGTTTCGACGGGGGTCTTGAAGCACGAATAGCGGGTAGAGGCGCCCAGCCCTCTATAAAATGGGTAAAAACAATAAACGCTAACAATTCTAAATTAGCTTACGCTGCTTAATTAAGCAGCCGTTCTGCCGTTGAGTACCACGGCTTCGGACAGAGCGTCGACTAGTGGTGAACGACAGGCGGGAGCTTTTCCCGTACCGCCGTTGTATTAGGGAAATACCGGAAAGGGCAGTTTGAATGCTGTCCGCCTAATTCGGGAATTTCAAACAACATTCTGCACCCGGAGAAGTTTGTGTGAATGGGCTTTCGGACGGGGGTTCAACTCCCCCCGACTCCACCAGGAAAGCCTTGATGAATGGCATATAAAAGCGGATAGCCGAGAAAAGGCTATCCGCTTTTTACTATTTCTCCGAAAACGGGCAGAACAAGTTTTTTGATTAAAAAGGGGATAGCAAGGCGATAGTCGGCAGGACGGCCGTTTGAGCAAAATAGTAAAAGCATAAATTTTCCGTGGAAATGGAAAGGTACGGTGTTTTGGAGAAAACCGGCGTAAAAATAAGTTTGTAAAACGAAAAAATTGGTTTCGGAAAGGGGTTTACTCTTACTCGCCTTCACCACTCAGTTTCACATAGTGTGAAAAATTACAGAATAAGCCACTTAACCAACATTTGGAGGTTAGGTGGCTTATTTGTTTATAGTGCCTTTGATTGTCTTTGCAAAACAGATTTCGGCAAAAAAGCGCAGTGCTCAAATTGGATCGGCGCCTTATGTCCAAACTTGCTGACTTTTGCCAAAAAAGCAAGTTCACAAGTTTGGACATTATAAAAATCTGGTAATAGTGCTATTATGGAGTTTAGAAAAATTAAACGCATTGTGTTCCTGTGCCCTCGGAAATCAAGGCATGGGAAAAGGGAATCCGGTGTGAATCCGGAGCATTTAACCGTTGCCGTAAATACAGGAGAGCTTTTTTCGCGGTGAAAGCCGGCCATTGGCAATATGCTGAGAAGGTAGAAAAAAGTTCGCAGGGCAAAAGCCCCAAATGTATAAGCCGGAAGACCGACCTTGTGAGTGGATTCCCGTAATAATTCAAAACGGAAAAATCGGCCCGCTTTGCAAAACTTGGATGGTTTTGTGAGGCGGGTCGTTTTTCATATAAAAATAAAATCTGTTTCAAAGTGACGAGGTACCTCGTATTCTCTTCCGGGGAAGAGAATACTGAACCCTTTTCGCTTGGAAGAGGAGGAAAGAAAAAGATGAAGAAATTTTTAAGCCTGCTTCTTGCGGTTCTCATGGTTGTGGGAATGTTCCCCATGACTGTATTTGCGGAAGAAAATACTGTGATTGATGTCAGCAGTAATAAAAAGCCGCATAAATGGAATCATGTAAGTCAAATTACTTTAAGCGGTGTTGCCGTAAAAGAATATAATTGCACTGCCGGAGATGAAATGACCGTAGATATTGTGCTTGACAGCAATACTGCAAAAGATGCTGTTTTTACAATAGATATGGATTCTGACGGAAATAAATCAGATGACTATCCTATGGTTTACGATGGCGCAGGTTTTGATTCAAACGGAACCAAAGAAGTAACGTTGGTGAATGGCGGAGCAGTTTTTTCGGTTACTACTACAGGACAATACTCCAGTAAAAAGTCTGAAACTATTACATGGAATTTCAACATCAGCATTGATGGTGTTCAGGCAGGCCTTTCCATAAACCCAGAACAGATGGAATTGGTAAATATCGGTTCTACGGCAACTCTTACCGCGAACAATGCTCCGGGAGAGGTAGTATGGGAATCTTCCGATGAAAATGTTGTAACTGTTGATGAAGAAGGCATCGTAACAGCGGTTGGGTTTGGTACCGCAACAATTACAGCAACTTCCGGAGAACAAACTGCCGAATGTTTGGTAAATGTTATTGGAAAAACAGAAATAGATGTAAGCACTGTTAAAAAGCCTCACGCAACCTGGGGATATTTATCAACAATTATCGTAAAAGGTATGGTTTCCGTTAAAGAATGGAACAATGACGATACAACGGTAAACATTTCCCTTGCAAGCGATACAGCTTCCGATGCTTCTTTCGAATTGACTTTTTCCGGCGTAGCGGCAAACATGAATAAATTTGATGTTATATATAATGACGAGAGTTATAAAAATGCGCCGCTTTCCGTAACTTTGGCTGACGGTAAAGCTGAAATTACTTTGAAAGTAATCGGCGGTAATTTTGACTGTGAATGGAAAATAAATATCACCGTTGCGGAAGATGACGAAATAAGCACTAATCGTACAACAATAAAAACAGGCGCGGAATTTGTTGAAGGCGCCGGAGATGCCTGGTGCGAAGAAATTATTGTTGTTGGCCCCGCAGTAACCGACAGCAAGGTAACCGAATATTCCGAAACCGACAGAAAAATAGTGGTTCTTCTTGATGAAGCCACCGATGATTCCGCTTCCGTAAAGCTGGAATTTGTTGATGCCGGTTACAAAGACGGTTCATTAAACCTTGAATATACTCTGGAAAAACCGTATTCTTTCAATCTTGAAAATGGTAAAAAAACAGTTGAATTTGAAACCGATGGCAATGCTGTAACAAGACGCGAATACAGTATTATTCTTAAAAACAGCAACAATGCGCCGGCAATTAAAGACGGAATCGAAAATGTAACCGCCGATTGGGAAAACCAGGCAACCTATTCCGTAAAACTTTCCGATATTTTTGTTGATGCAGACAACGACGCGCTGGATTATTCTGTTTCTGTTGACGGTACTGAATATCCTTTCATTGGCGAGGAATGGAGCTATAAAGCAGAAACCGTCGGCGAACATGTTATTGTGTTTACCGCAAGCGATGGCCTTGTTGTTTCCGAAGAATATAAAATTACACTCAATGTATTTAACAAACAGGTATTCTTTAATGTTGATTTCTATGTTCCGGAAGAGATCACTCCTGATTTCTATGTAAACGCAGGATATAACGGCACCGCCGGTGACATTTTGGGAGAAAAGCTTGAAGCAGTTAAAGGCGAAACTGCCGACGGCTTTGTAAAATATACCGTAGCAGTTCCGGAAAACGTTGCAACTGTTAGCTTCAGAGGAAAAGACGCAGAAGGAAACAGTTGGGGCGGTGCAACTGCGGCAGTAGCAGAAAACTGTGATGCGATTAAAATTTGCAAAGTAAAAGGCATCATCGAAACATTGATTGACGGCGAAACTCCTAAAGCCGAAGATGCAGAATTCAGATTTGTTAATGCCGACGGAAACTATGCAGCAAAAGGCGATTCCTTTGTTGAAGGCGAACATCTTGGATATCGTTTCCTTCTGGCAGATGGACAGTACACCTATCAGGCGGCTGCGGCAGAAACCGGTTCTCTCGCTGAAAAATACGGTGTAAGAGAAAAAGGCCCGGAAGCTGTTTCTGCAGAAAATGCGGAAGTTAAAGTTTTCGCTCTTCCGATGTGTCTTAAAAATTACTATACAGTTACTGCGCCCGAAGGTTCAGTAGTTCACACCGGTAAAATGAATTACTACTTTAGATACTATTTCTTTGAAGCCTTCCGCGAAATAAATAATGGCGACGGAACGGTAACTTTCGAGCTTGAGGTTCTGCCTTATGAAAACGAAGACGGTTCTGTTGGCGGTTCCGATTTTATCCGCGTACAGCATCCCGACGGAGTTACTTACTGGGATTACGAAACTAAACTCAGCAACGGAAAAGAATTGGTTATCACAGAAGAAATGCTGTTCATAGGAGAAAATGACGGCTTTGATGCCGATACCATTTTCCATAATTTTGAAGAGTATGAAATGGACGTTGCAGATATTTATCTCAATGTAAACAAAGAGATGTATATCAATCTTGATATCAACAAAACTTTCAAACTCAACGTATTCCGTAACTGGATGGCAATCAACAACTTCTCCAACAGTTGTGTTGCATTGCCCGATGTAACTTATACTGTAATTGATGAAAACGGTAATGCAAGTGATGTTGTTTCTGTAAAAGTGGATAAATACAACAGCTCTGTTGCAGATATTGTTGCAAACAAAGAAGGAACTGCCATTGTTCTTGTAACTTATGATGCAATGTATCATAATGGTGCGGCACATGGTCAGCTTGGTAACGAAGCTGTTACTCCTGAAAAATTCTCTGCAATCTGGCCTGAAAACACCGGCGTTTTTGTTGTTTCTGTCGGTGCTGACGGAACTTCGATTGAAACAAACATGGATACTGATGCAGAACATGACCCGATTTATTATGTCGGTGATGAAGGCGCAGAGTTTGCTTTTACTCCCGAAGAAGGATGCAAGGTTTCTGTTGCAAGAGCAACTCTTACCGCAGACAGTCTTACCTATAACGGCTTTGTAACAGAAGGTGTTACTGTAAACGAGGAAACCGGCGAAGTAACTGTTACCGGACTTACTCAGGGACGCCATATTATCCGTGTTGAAAAAAACGGTGTTGCAACCTATCAGATTATAACCACCAAGCAGACCACCATGGTAATTACCGACAACGAAGGTAATGTAATTACCGAAGAAAGCGAAGTAATGCCGGGAACCGAACTTAAAGTTCAGTTTGGCGATATATATAACCCCATGAACAAACTTTCCGGTATTTACAATACCAACTGCGGAATTCAGTATGACGGCGAAGATGGAACCCAGTTTGGAGGAGATAACACCGGATTTGGTGACTATACTTTTGCATCGAGATATGAATCTCATGCTGTAACAATTAAAGTTCCCGAAGATTGGATAAAAGATACATACACTTTGGTAGGTAGTTTGCATATAGCAGGATTCGGTAGCAGTGGTGGCGGACATCGTGGAGTTTGTCTGTATGAAACCGGAAAGGCTATGGATACCGACGCTCCCGGAGTCAGCGGCAACCCTGGCGTGCTTCCCACAATCACATTGAATGTTTATATCCCCGCAACCGAAATTTCTCTTGATAAAACCGAGCTTGAACTTGCCTGCAACGGCGAAGCAGAACTTAAAGCAACTGTTGTGCCCGAATATACCACCGATGAAATTGTTTGGGCATCTTCTGATGAAAAAGTTGTAACTGTTGATGAAAACGGAAAAGTAACCGCTGTCGGCGCCGGCGAAGCAACCGTCACTGCAACAGCAGGAGATGTTTCTGCAACCTGCACTGTAACTGTTGCACATGATATGAAAGCTGCAACCTGCACTGAACCCGCAACTTGCAAACGTGGTTGTGGTTATACCGAAGGCGAAGCCCTCGGCCATGATGAGGTTGAGCACGAAGCAAAAGCACCCACCTGCACTGAAATCGGCTGGGAAGCATACGTAACCTGCTCCAGATGCGATTACTCCACTTACGATGAAATCGAAGCACTCGGACACGATATGGCTGACGCAACCTGCACTGAACCCGCAACTTGCAAACGTGGTTGTGGTTATACCGAAGGCGAAGCTCTCGGACATGACTACGGCGAATGGAGCGTTGTAGTTCCTGCAACCACAGAGCGCGAAGGCGTAATGCGCCGTTATTGCGAAAATTGCGGAGCTCACAGCGACAGAATTATCCCGAAACTTGTATCTCCTGAAGAAAAAGCAGACGAAACAAACCCCAACACCGGTGCACCGGTAATTGGAATCGCACCTTTCGTTGTTCTTGCGGCTGCGGCAATTGTTCTCAAAAAAAAATAATAAGCACTTGCTGAGTATGCTAAAAACGAGGATCGTATAGGAAGAATACAGCTGATTCACAAAAACATAGATGCCGGCGGAGTAAATCGTGTCAAGAGACTTGAGTTGACCGATGTTGCAGTACGTGAAAAAGTTCTGAATGCATATACAAACGAAGAGCTGAATCATATTTTTGACACCGATGGTATTTAAAAAGAGCGGGTTTTAAACCCGCTCTTTTAATGTTGCACCGGAAACATTTTTTTAGTAAGCTACATTGTTCCAATCAAAATTAAGATTGTTTTTGTGCTTCCAATATTCCATTTCTTCCATGATGGCTTTGTCTTCTGCATCATAATAACGGAAGATTAAACCTGTTTCTTTCAAAAAATCAAAGAAACCATGCTTCTCATCGAAGCTTTCTGCTAAAGCGCGTTCTTCATCGTCAAGGGATTTCCAAAAAAGTCTCCAGATTGAGGGACGGCAATCTTCTTTGTATGGGGCGGCAATTAAGCCATCTTCGATACCGTAACAAGAAGATTCGAGCAGTACAAAGCATTTATTTTCTAAATCAAAATAAGTTGTATACTCGCAAGCATAAGTGTTTAAAATTTCGTTAAAAATACTGTAAGTGGAGTTCATGAGTGATTCACCTTTCTTTAAATTTTAATATTTTTTAATATTTAATTAAAAGAAGGTTGCCCGTACAGCTGATTGGGGCAACTAGGAATCAGACTTGATACTATATGTTCCTATGATACTATTAGTTTGAAAAGGTGCAACATAAATATTGTATCTAAAATGAAGAACCTTTTCAATATGTT
The DNA here is from genome assembly GCA_017435745.1 of Oscillospiraceae bacterium. Lineage (GTDB taxonomy): Bacteria > Bacillota > Clostridia > Oscillospirales > Ruminococcaceae > UMGS1668. The sequence continues at coordinate 9,442 of JAFSEN010000026.1, read as the reverse complement.
TTGAGAAAAAAGGCGAAGATATGTAATAAATGAATATATATCATCAAATAGACCCCTGTATAAGGACTTTACCCTATACAGGGGATTTTTCTATTTGGAGGTATTAATATGCCCGATGATAAAAGTACGGACAAAAGCAAGGACATTGAGATTTTACTTGAGAAATGCGATTTGCTAAGATTATCCAAAGGGGTGATGCAAATGGCAGAAAACAGTCCCGAAGTTTTGAACACAGTTTACAAAGAAATAAGCGAAAAACTCGGTATGGATACAGCCATGGAGATCTACCGCATGTTTAAAGGACAGCAGATAAGCTTTCCTATTCGTTTTTTTAATCCGGAAATGATAAAAAGAAACATCGTGCAGGAATATGACGGCACAAACATAAGGACATTAGCAATAAAATATAACTATTCGGAAAAATCGGTTAGAAGGATTATAAAAGAGAGTTTAGAGGAAGTGTAAAAATGTTATTGGCTCTGACGATTATTTTTGCATTTATGATATTTTTAGTTTTTCTCAACAAATGCAACATTTTATTTTTAGGGGTGTTTTCGCTGCTTATAATTGTAGCAATCTCTTTGGCGGTGGGTTATGGTATGGCGCTACTGGTAATGTCTTTGGCAGGCCTGTTTTTTAAGATGTTATTAATTGCTATTGTGATAGTAGTTGTTATTACTATTATTGCCGGAATTAAATCGAGGTGACTATATGAAAAGATTTGTTGAAAGATATCTTATTATTTTACTTGTTATAGGTATAGCAGGAACAATATGGATGATGATACCAACAATTTTGAAAATTGCAGCAATTGTGTTGTTGATTGCAGCTGTTATCGGAATATTCAAATCAAATTAAAAGGGGTGCAATACAGTGGAGTTCAAAGTTTTAGGGGAAAAGATAATTATATCTGAAGGACAAAAAAATTATTTTAAGATTTTCTCTGATTTTGTTGAAATCGCAGACAGCGCAAAAAGAGGTTTTAATGCTAAAGTTGCAAACCGCTTAAAAAGTACAAATGAAGACAATTATTTGAACTACTATTATTTGGAGTACGTTGAAAAAACAAAAAAGTATATATCAAGATACGGGATATATACTGTTTCGGACGATGAGATATGGACGGGTTTAAAAGGAGAATTTAATAGCCGAACATATTTGGATCGCGAATATTATGAAACAGAACAAAAAATCCGTAGCGAAATGCTTAGCAAAGCAGTACGACACGAAGGAGATTTTTCTTATTTTGAGCTGGATGAAAGAATGGATAATCTTGCTGACTCCGAATATTTTGATATCGCAATATATAACGATGTTATGAAACTATTTAATTTTACGATGGAGTATCTCAGAAAAAATCAAGTTGCAAATATCGAACCAGCCTACGCAGAGGAAGCAAATGAAGCAGCAGCTATTTATGACAATCTTTTGGAGGGTAATGTTCCTTTCTCTGAAAAAGAAAAACTTGCAATTTCTTTGATACAATTGGATTTTTCCGAAGAAGAGTATTATGAGTATATTTTCCAAGAGTACCCTCAATCAAGATATGAAATAGTGCAAATAACAAACTATCTTGGAATAGATATGTCTGATTTAATAGAAGCAGATATCACATCAAGATACAATCTTAAATCTATTTCCTCCGAAGAAGACGCCATAGGTATGATGTCTGATTTAAAATTAACATTGGAAAAGTATGGCGTAAACGACTCGTCGGTAAAAAGAGAACTCAATAAAATTCTTGTTGAGTATGACATAAAAGCTAGAACTTATGATGGCGAGGTATATGCAACAAGAATCTTAAGAGCACAGGCAGAAAAAGATGACTTGGCACTTGTTGAATTAGTTGGGAAAATATATCAAAAAAATAAAACAGAGTGCAACGATTTGATAAACCAAATTAAACACGAACAATATACTCCCAAAATTGCACAGAAACACATTGAAAACCTTAAAGCAAGGATATGTACTATTGATAAGGAAAATCTTGAGAAAATGGTTTCTGCAATTGATGGCAAGAATGAAGAAGAATGCAATTCCATAAAAAAAGAAATTACAGATTATGATACATCTGACAAAATCAAAGAACCTTTTATCTTGCAAGTAGAAAAACGTATTTGTGATATATGGGAAGAAGAGGACTTTAACGAATTCTCAATGTTGTTTATGCAAACCAGGGTTTCGGATTATTTCAACATTAACAAAAATATTGAATACATAAGAGAAAAAGGGCGCACTGAAACCAAAGAAAAATTTATACACGCATTCCTTAAACTTAACGAAGAAGATGTTACTTCCGCAGCTAAATATGTTATTTCCAAAGATGGCGGCATGCTGGCTTCACTTTTCAATATGGGTAAAAAAGACATTTATGAAACGCTTACGTTAAATGAAAGAGTCTTACATCCGAGCATAAATGAAGCTGTAGAAAGAGTAAGAGCTGAAAAAGAAGCGAATAAAGGCAAAGGACTTTTCGGAGCATTTTCTAAAATCAAGGCAGGAGTACAAAGTGCTACAACAGCACCTGCTGCCTCTACAGCACAAAGCTCAACTACAACTGGATTTAAGTTCTGTACTGAATGTGGTAATAAAATCGCCGAGAATTCAAAGTTCTGTCCTAACTGCGGATCCAAACAAGATTAAAAGGAGAAATAAAAAATGTTTTGCGCAAAATGTGGTGCTGAGATTAAGGACAATGCAAAATTCTGTCCTAAATGTGGAATGAGTATGGTGATGGGTGAAGAAACTGTGGTTACTGAAACCCAAGTTTCTAATTTAGAAAGTACTGCAACAATTCCCCCAAAATCATTTATAAATAAAAAAATCATAGTATATGCTACCGGCGTCATATTAGCTGTAATATTGATAATCAGCATGTTCTCTTTATTCGGAGGAAAAAGCTATGAGAAATTTGCGGACAAATATGTGGATGCGGCAATGGGCGACAGCGGAAAAGATCTCGTTAACCTTTTCCACAAAAGTACTTTTGAAATATCGGGTGAGAACAAGAAAGAATTAGCAAAAGAATACCAAGAAATATTGGACTATTCACAGGATGTTTATAAAGAGACTTTCGGAAGGAAGTGGAAATACAGCTATGTCATAGATTATGTAGAAACGACCGATGATAAGGAAGATATATATTTTGCCCTGGGATATTATTATCCGGATGATATACTTGGAAAAATAAGTGAAGCAGCTGAAATATCCATAGAAATTAGTGTTTCGGGGAAAGGTATAGAAGAAGTAGTATCGTATGATACCATTATAATTGCTAAAATATCTGGTAAGTGGTATCTTGTAGATTGTTACTCGTATTAAGAAAAAAGAAGCGGTTTTTACCGCTTCTTTTTTAGTAAGATTACCAAATTAGGAATTTGAGTACGATGCTCAAGCTCTTTTACTTTTTTTCTTTCAGCAAATCCTCAAAAGGCGCTTCTTCGGAAACAAAAGTATCATAAGCAAATCTTGCCCCGATCTTAAAACCTTGGATAAAGCTGTCAAGGGTTGATTCTCCGTTTACGATGCCCCAGGCATCAACGTATTCAAGGAATCGCTTTTGCGGTTCTCCGGCAAGTTCTTTGAGAAGATAGTCCTCGTTTTCTGATAAGATTTTCATTTCTCTTCGTACCTTCCTGTTTTTCTTGATACTCCTTTCTTGGGGATCGATGTTTCCATAAAACAGTTCTTCAATAAAGCTTGGCATAAATAAACCTCCGTTTCTAACGTAATAATCGAAAATAATCGAACAAAAATATAAGGGAATAAGCGGGAGCATGGCTGCCGCTTATTCCCTTTTTATATATAAAAATCCCTTGTTGGGATCGAAAGTGAAGCTGCTGACACTTCTCTCCATAATTTGCATTCCTATCGAAAAATTTCACGTAATTCACGTAATTTGATGAGTTTGGCCGCATAACTCCGCCATAAACAAGCGTAAATTTTCACGTAATTCTTGCGAAAAATTACGTGAAACTTATGTAAAAGATACGTAAATCCGCAAAAAGGAGCGGGTGGACACATTTTTAAACGTTTAAAAACAAAAATCAACTAACAAATTAATAGTGTTAAATTTTAGGGATAAATTCAAAATAGAAAAGAGGTGACACTTATGATGCTGTTCAGGAAGAAATTCAGACTTGCTTTCCCTGATGATAATATTGATTTAAGAGATTACGAGCAGGAAATAGTTGATGCTATAAACAGGGTAGCTCCGGGTAAACACCCAAAGGTGTTCAAGGATCACTATTCAACAGATATGCTTACGCAGTCAGAATCAGTAAGAATCGGGAGAGAACTTGCAGGTATTGATGACCTGAAGAAGCTTGGAAGACAGATTACGACTTTCAGACTTTTTGAAGGTAAACTGTATTCAAGCGAAGATTCCAACATTCCTATCAAAAAGGGAGTAATAAAAAATAACTCCAAAGGGGGTCATTTATAATAAACAAAAACACTACCGTTAAAAGAAAATATCTGAGTATCGAGGACATACAAAAGGAATACCTCCCCATAAGTAAAAAGAAGATACGCACTCTTGCAAAGAAATACTTAAATATAAGGATCATCGGCAACAGAATGTTTGTTGAAAGAGATGAACTTGAAAAGCTTCTTTCTGATGCAGAATGTGAAAGATTTCCATTGGACTGAGGGAGGTGCCTTGCCTTGAAAAAGATAAGAATAATCAAAATCAAGCCTTGCGAGATTCCAGATGCTGCTTACATCTATCCTACTCGTGAGGCTATTCTTTTGTCTGTCGGCGGAGATAAACTCACAAGTGACAACGCGAAGATCAAAAGGATGGACGAAAACGTCTACGCCGTCTATCCTGTTATCCTTGATATGTTTGACCTTGAGTTCAACCGCATGGTGGACGGTACAAATATTTTCGGAACCTTTATCGTTCTTGAAACAGACAGCAAAGGAAAGCCGAAGTCTATGTCAGATGAGAACTTCAAAAAGTATGTTCACAAGCTGTGGGACTATGAAATCATTGATGATGAAACCACTGCAGAATTATATACGGAATTCCTTGCAAACAATTAGTATATTTGAAGTAGTAAAATACAAAAAGTAAAAGAGGGCAACTATCCTAAGCGGTGGTTGCCTTCTTTCCGTATTCATAGATTTCCTGTCTTCGGACTGTAATGGAAGTGTCAAGATTGGGATATATGTCAAGTCCTGTTTTAAGTATGAATACAAGTGTGTACCTTCCTGCCTCTATGCGGTCTATAAAACTGCGGATGAAAGTTTTGTATTCGGGGTTTGATGGCGTTTTTCTTAGTGCGGCATACTCGGAGAGAATAAGGCCGGTGTCAATCTCTGTGGATGAATTTTGGGATAAGGAAGCAAGCCTCGACCGTCGGTCTGCAAGTTCCTGTTTTTCTTCCTCAAGTTGGTTAAGACGTTCCACCAAGGCAGAAGAGAGAAGCCCAGCGGCGACTGCATCGGCAATGTTCTTGAGTTCCTCGGCGTTTCTTTCGATATCTGCATCAATCACGGAATAGTCCTGTTTGAGTATGGTTTCTGCAGTGGATGAATATTTAAGGATATCTTTCTTGATTCTTCCGAGAGCCTTGCTGTTGAAAATATGTGTTTCAAGAAGATGAATGGTATATCGTTCAAGATAGTCACGGCTGATTTCTTTATTGGAACAGAACCTTCTGTTGGTAGGACAACGATAGGTAACATATTTTTCCTTGTTCCTGCCACTGAACCTCATGTTCCCTGCCATTGAGTGTTTGCAATCCATACAGCGCACTTTCCCCGTCAGCAAATATTGCTCTTTTTCGTGTTTGGAAACACGCCCGCCGCTGTGCTTGTTTTCCTTAATGCGCTTTGCAACAGCTTTGAAAGTTTCCTCGTCAATGATACGAGGACAGCCTCCCTCAACGATGATCATATCTGAAATGTCTTTATAGGTATGGTTGTTTCTTGTTCCGTCCGGAGCCTTGGCTGTTCTTCTATTGTAAACATAGGTACCATTGTATTTCGGGTTGGTGAGAATAGAATAAAACCCTGACTTTGTAAAATGTTTTCCTGTCTTTGTGGTGAATCCTTTGTCGTTGAGTTCGTCCATAATTGCGGAATATCCATACCCTTTTGCATACATGGAGAATATGATTCTTACTGCTTCTGCTTCCTTTTCGTTTATTACATACTTTCTTGTTTCTGGGTCAACGTCGAAGCCTAAAGGGGCTATGCCTCCCGTTGCTTTTGCCTGGAGAGCATTTTCTTTCATTCCTTTTTGTACTTCTCTTGCTAAGTTTTGTGAGTAGTACTCAGCCATTCCTTCAAGTACCGACTGCATCATAATACTTTCCGGGCTGTCATCGAGATTTTCAAGAACGCTGTAGAGAGTTACGCCGTTCTTTTTCAGCTGACGCTGATAGATGGCGCTGTCATAGCGGTTGCGGCTGAAACGGTCAAGCTTGTGTACCAGAACCATATCAAAGTTTCGCTCAGAACTGTCTGCTATCATACGCTGAAAATCCGGCCGTTTATCCGTGGTTGCGGACCTTGCTTCGTCGGAATATCTGCTGACAACTACGATGTTGTTTCGTTGGCAGTAATCTTCCATGGCACGCATTTGGGCTGCAATTGATTCCTCACGCTGATTTGCGCTTGAGAATCTTGCGTAGAGGGCGGCGCGGTGATTAGTACGGATCATAGATTCTTTTCACCTCTTTGTATGTTCCTGCCGCGGTTATACGGCAGGAACAATATTGTTATCGGAGGCGTTTTGTTCCGGAGAGTTTTCTTTCGGGATAAAAGGTTCGAGTACCCAACCGTTTCTTAATGCAGGAGTAAGAGGATGAAGGCCGCTTCTGCCGGTTTCGTCCGAGATAACGAAAAGTTTTTCTTTGTATTTTTGAAGGAGGTTGATAACTTCAATCGCCCTTTCTTCAATGTTGGCATTACTGTCGGCGCCCTTTCCCCAGGCAAGAATCACAAGCTGGCATTCCTCTGCGGCTTTCAGAATATAGCTGTCATTCTGCGGATCGTTAAGTTCGGCGGGAGAATTCCACCTGAAATTAAGTTTGGGAGTAAGCTGAGAAAAGAGATTCACAATCTGGACGCCGCCATAATGTTCAAGTCTTGCGATATTGTTTACAACAAGTGCCGTGGTGGTATCAACCATGATATTGTCTGCGTGGCAGGGGTTAAGCATAATTACTGCAGTCATGGGCTTGTCTTTGTTCCATACACGTTTCCATAAAAAGCGGTGCATGCGGTCATCGGAAAACACGGATTCACATTTGATGATATCTTTCTCGGTAATCATAGTTTGGGTTCCTTTCTTAATCGGTTTCAAAAGTTGCGGAAACGAAGTCGTCGCAGTCAAGGATGATATCACTGTTGTAGTACATTTCCTCAGCGAGTTCCAATGCTTCTTCTTCGGATTCGGCTTCGATGTTTACTCTCTGTGCAAGAGTTTCGGTAACGATAACGGAATATTTCATATCAGCATCCCTCCTTTAACGCTTTCAGAATTTCCTGCGGAGCATCATCCCGATGTACCACAAGGACAGTGCAAAACTCGTTATTAGCAAGATAGCAGGCGGAAATGATATGGTTCTCATTTTCCACCACATATTCCGGAATATGTCTTTTGTAATCAAATTTCTGTTTCAGCTCCTTTGTCGGTGTTCCGTATCCTACCACAAGAATAATGCCGTCCTCAAAAGTGCCGGCATCTTCATCAGAAAATGTTTCGGCATTGCGGCGGACTGTTTTCCAGATACTTTCGTCGATAAAGCAGTAATTTTCCATATTCTGAATGGAAGTGATGTTATATACCATCTTGAGCACGCCCCTCTCAAAGACCAAAAAACTTGAGCATGATGGATTCGGTGACCTCGGTATCTGTGTAATACTCGGGATGCTCAAAAACTTTGTACCAGTGCTCAAACTCTTCGTCAGTTAAAGAACGCATACCGCCGGAAGGAGTATCTCCAAAAATGTAGAAAACTCCCGCAATGATGTCGTTGCCCATTCTGCGATTTCCGGGCAAGCCGAGGATTTTCCCCTCTTCATGGCAGAGAATCGAACATTTCCTGCCGAGGGAAACCATCTCGATAAGGCCTTGCTCCTCGCATCCGATGCTTACTGCTTTCTGAAGAGAATCTAAATCGGTCTTTAATAACACTTCTTTGGGGGCTTTTCCCGGTTCAACCATAAGAACACGGATTTCCTTTGTTTTTTTCATAAATAACATCTCCAATAACAAAAAATCCCTCATGGAAGGGCAGCGTGATAGCTGCCTCCATGAGGGTCTATATAATGATATATATTTATAGTACTTGTTAAATACAGTAATAATATTGACGACAAAAAGTTTTTAGGAGTATACTTTTATTAGATGCTCTCTTGAAAGAAGGTTTGCAATATGGATATGGGCGAATGGCGTGAAAAAAACAAACCTCAAATACATTTTAGTATCCTTAAAGATTCCCTTGAAGAGGCTTTTAAGAAATGGATATTAGATTATTCTATGGGCCCAAAAATGTTTTGCCGGATAACATTCTTTTTAACCGCTTCAACTGATTGGTTGTTTTATTTGAACGCAAATGACAAAACAGGAGAAACGCTTACTATTGATGATAATAGAAACGCAATAAAGCGACTCAAAAGAACTATGGAAAATGTTTGTGTTGAGAATAACAAAAAACTTTCTTTTGAGCAATTGATTCCGGTTGATAAAAAGTATGATATTCAAAGATACTCTTCTGAAGTGGGCTCCTTCAATAGCATGTTAAGATACTTGGGCAAAGAAACCTTAAATGAAAAATATGATGATGTTATTGCTTCTGTAAAAACATACGGGGAAAACATCGAAAATGAAGATGAATATATTATTGAGTTATATAGAAAATCTAAATTTAACTATGAAGAAAATATAAGAACCGGATTTACTTTTGCTGAAATCATATTTTTTGCTGCAGCATGTGAAGCTTCTTTTCAAAGGAAAACAAACGTTTTAAATGGAAAAATTGATACTGAATTAAAAACGGCAAGCGCAGAAGAATGGTTCGATGAATTTGGTAAAGTTTTATTTGGACGAAAACTTTATGATTGTATGTTTGCACTTCTTTATGATGACCTTCGTAACTTGATGAACAAGCAAAATTATGAATATTACGAAACCTACGTTAGGAGGTTTTTGGTTGATGAAAAAACAAGTAAGCGAAAGGATTTTGAAAGATTAGAGAAAAATTTTGAAAATAAGAAAAAATTCAAAATGGTTCATAAGGAAAGAATAAAAAATAAGCAAACCATAAAACGCGGCTTGGAGTATCGTGAATTAATCTATGGATATCAGGAATGTTTAGACATATTAAAATATAGTATGAACCACTCACTCGAGAAATATATTGATAATGTATAGGAAGTAGAGGAAGTAGAGGAAGTAGAGGACGAAAAATCCACCCGTAGTGACATT
>JAFSEN010000002.1 GCA_017435745.1 Oscillospiraceae bacterium | reverse complement strand
CCTGTCTGCTTTCGGTTCCACGGGAAAGCTGGGAAAGAACGATTACCGGAACGTTGAGTTCCTTCGCCATAAGTTTAAGGTTTCTTGTCATTTCCGAAACTTCCTGAACACGGTTGTCGCTCCGTTTTCCGGAAGACATAAGCTGGAGATAGTCAACGATTACGAGGTCGAGGTTTTTAACTCTTCTGAGTTTTGCCTTCATTTCGGAAACGGTGATACCTGCGGTATCGTCGATAAGGATATTCGCTTTGTTGAGCATCTGGGCGGCTTCCGCAAGCCTTGTCCAGTCGGAAGCTTCGAGAGAACCGATTCGGAGTTTCCAGCTTTCGACCATTGCTTCGCATGAAAGCATACGGGAGGTTATCTGTTCGCTGCTCATTTCGAGAGAGAAAATCGCGACGTTCTTTTTTTGCTTCATCGCAACTTTTGCCGCAATGTTAAGCGCAAAGCTTGTTTTTCCAAGACCCGGACGGGCAGCAATTATAACAAGGTCGGATTTATTAAGTCCGCCAAGCTTTCCGTCAACGGCGGAATAACCGGTTTTAAGGCCGAGATATTGCTCTCTGTCTTCGCCGGAAAGCTTATTGATGCGGTCGTAAGCTTCGATAAGAGTGTCGCTTATGGGAACAAGCCCCCTTGCGTCCCTTCCCTGGCGGATATCATAAATTTTCTGTTCCGCAGAATCAAGAAGAAGCTTTCCTTCCGCGCCGCTTTCTCTTGCGTTGTTAAGAATATCGCCGGAAACTTCGATAAGATTTCTCGTAAGCTGTTTGTCAAGGATTATATCCACATAAGCGCCGAGATTTCTTACTGAAGGTACGATATCCATAAGGCGTGAAAGATAAATCTTCGCTTCCTGTTCGCTTTGAAAAATTTCTTCTTCCTTTGCCGCTTCAAGAAGAGTTATGAAGTCAACGGGTTCACCGGAAGTGAACATCCGGACCATTTCGTTAAAAAGAGCTTTGTGCTGGGGGCGGTAAAAAGAATCCGGCCGGAGCCTTTCAACAAGTTCGGAAAGGCAGCCCGGTTCAACAAGAACCGCACCAAGAACGCTTTGCTCCGCCTCAAGGCTGTAAGGCAAATCCATTCCGAGCAAAAGCGGATTATCGTTTTCCAAAAATTTTCACCTCGCAATAAAGCCTCCATTGCCTAAAGGGAGGCAATTTTATTCAGAAACAAGAACAAAAATCTTTGCGGAAACGCTGTGTCCGAATTTAACTTCTGCGTTGAAGGTTCCGTAAGTTTTTATGTCGCTTTCAAGAGAAACTTTTTTCTTGTCAACTTCGATTCCAAACTGTTTTTTGATCTCTGCGGCAACGTCCGCTGCGGTTATGGAACCGAAAAGTTTTCCGCCGTTTCCGGCTACGCCGGTGAATTTAAGGGTCTTGTCTTTGATAACCGCGGCGGAATCCATTGCTGCCTGTTTTTCAAGGGCAAGTCTGCGTTCCTTTGCGGCTTCTTTCTGTTTAAGTTCGTTCATGGCCTGGGAAGTTGCTTCCATTGCAAGTTTTTTCGGAAGAAGGAAGTTTCTTGCATAACCGTCGGAAGCATTTATAAGCTCGCCTTTTTTGCCGGAACCTTTTACGTCTTCAAGAAGAATAACTTTCATATTTTTATAACTCCTTTCGGGATATCCATATTTAGGCTCCCCTCTTAGGGGAGGCAAATTATTCGTCCGCATGTCCTGCGGCTTTTTCATAATAATCGTCTATTGCGGAAAGAAGCTTTTCCCTTGCTTCGTTCGGAGAAATATCCGGAATCTGGGCGCCTGCCATTGTCTGGTGGCCGCCGCCGCCAAGAGATTCCATGATTACCTGTACGTTCATTCCTCCAAGGCTTCTTGCGGAGAAGGAAACGCCGACAGGAGTTTTATACATTACCACAGAGGAAGAAACACCTTTTATTGCAAGAAGTTCATCCGCCGCCTGGGGCGCGACAATTCCGATATCGTCATAGGATTTTGCAAAGGAAATTGCGCATCCGCGATAAATTTCCGCTGTGGAAACAATTTTTGAACGGTGCTGATAGCTTTGAAGGCTTCCGCTGAAAAGTTCCTTTACCTTAACGGTGTCCGCTCCCATCTTTTTAAGATAGGCCGCCGCTTCAAAAGTGCGGACGCCCGCCCGCATTGAAAAGCTCTTTGTATCAAGCATAATTCCCGCAAGAAGAGCTTCGGCTTCGGATTTTTTTATCTTGCATCTTCCGTCAAGATACTGAAGAAGTTCGGTAACCATTTCGGAAGCGGAAGAAGCATAGGGTTCGTGATAGAAAATCACCGCGTTGTCAATGCTTCCCACCATTCTTCTGTGGTGGTCAATTACAACAATGTTTCTGCAGGAAGTAAAAACTTCCTTGGATTCAAGAAGGCTTGTGATATGGGTGTCAACAACGATAAGAAGGGTTCCGTCGTTGATTTGCGCCATTCCTTCTTCCGGGGAAATAAAAAGTTCAAGAGTTCCCGCTTTTTCGGTTTTGTCGATAAGGGGTTTTGCAAGGCAGGTTTCGCGGTTTACAACAATATGGCAATCCTTTTCCATATCCCGTACACCTTCCGCCATTCCTATGGCGGCGCCAATGCAGTCAAGGTCGCCGAAACGGTGACCCATAACAAGAACATTGGAACTGGATTCGATAAGATCTGCAAGAGCGGCCGCAACTACCCTTGTTTTTACTTTGGTACGCTTTTCAACGCCTTTTGCAAAACCGCCGTAAAATTCATACCCGTTAACGGTTTTTACAGCAGCCTGGTCGCCGCCGCGGCCAAGGGCCATTTCCAACGCCTGGAGAGAAAAATCGTTAAGTTTATCGAGAGAATAATCTCCCCTTGCAACGCCTATTGAAAGAGTTACCGGCTGTTCTTCGCTTGTAAGGATTTTTCGCGCTCTGTCAAGAATTGAAAAACGGGTTTCTTCCATCTGGCGAAGATATTTTTCCTCAACGATTGCAACGTATTTCGAACTTGAATTGCGTTTTAAAAACGCGTGGTTTTCAGCAACAAAATCTTCGAAAAGTTTTTCAACTTCGCCTTTGATCCAGCTTTTTTCGCTTTCCTTGCAGTTTGCAAAAAGTTCCTCAAGGTTATCAAGGGTTATTGAAAGAACGGCGGGTCGGCTTTCTTCATAAAGTTTTTCGATATTTTTTTCGTTTGTTTTGTCGATGAAATAAAAAGCATAAAGCCTTTCACCAAGTTCCGCAGAAGTTGTGGAACAAACGAAATAGTTTCCTTCACGGAAATCAACTTCGCAGCCTTCGCCGGAAATGATTTTTTCCATATCGAAATTTCCGAAAAGCGTTTTTACGTCTTTTCCGAAACATTCTTCGCCTTTTACAACGTTTTCATGAAAAATTCCGTTTGTCCAAAGGATAAGACCTTCGGGATCGGTTATCGCAACGGGAAGGGGAAATCTTGTAAGCGCGTCGCTTTTTACCGCGCCGAGCCTTCCGCCGATATAATCAAGAAATTTCCTGGAATCGCGCCTTGCTGCAAAAAGCCTCCAGATTCCGAAGGCAAGGGCCGCAACCGTTATGACAAGCTGCAAACCAAAGATTTTTCTTTCATAACCTGCCGCTATGGCGGTGAAAATCACCAGAACCGCCATAAAAGCAATAAGCGTTATTTCAAGAAGGTCAATTTTCTTTTTCATAAAAAATGCCTCCCTATCATCAAAATGGGTCCACTTTTAGAAATACATAATATATTATAGCAAAACCCCATTTAACTTGCAATAAGATGTAATTAAAATATAATTTTATATAATAAAAAAGCACCGCCGAAGCGGTGCTTTTTTTATTGGTCAGAAATTATTTTCCGAAAACGATTTCAACAGTATCCTGTGCGATCATGAGTTCTTCGTTGGTGGGGATTACCCAAGCTTCAACTTTGCTGTCGCCGGTGGAGAATTTTGCTTCTTTGCGGCTTGCGTTGTTGTTGAGTTCTTCGCCAATGGAAAGTCCGAGATATTCCATGTTGGAGCAGATTTCGCCGCGCTGTGCTGCGGAGTTTTCGCCGATACCGCCGGTGAAGATGATTGCATCTACGCCGCCCATTGCTGCTGCATATCCGCCTGCGATCTTTTTGATCTGGTAGGTGAACATGTCAAGAGCGAGCTGTGCTCTGTGGTTGCCTTCTGCTGCTGCGTTTTCAAGGTCGCGGCAGTCGGAGGAAATTCCGGAAATTCCGAGGAAGCCGGATTTTTTGTTCATAAGGTTGCTCATCTGTTCGGGAGTAAGACCTTCTTTATCCATAACGTAAGTTACAACGGAAGGATCGATTCCGCCGCAGCGGGTTCCCATTACGAAACCATCGAGAGG
>JAFSEN010000025.1 GCA_017435745.1 Oscillospiraceae bacterium | reverse complement strand
CAGAAACTTGCGGAAAACAAACCCGCCGAAAACGAAAATCCCGAAGAAAAATAACTGACGCATAAAACAAAAAAAGCTCCGTGCTCATTTGAGCACGGAGCTTTTTTGGTTTTTATCAGCCGTTGGTTATTATCAGTTTTGCGTTTTCGTCCGGAGCTTCGGAAGTAAATTCGTTTGTTGAACAATAAATATAGACGAACTTTTTGGGTTCGATCACGATGCTTCCGTCACCGGTAAGAACAGGTTCTGCAGCCTGGGAAATATATCTGAAACCGTCTTCAAATTTTTCATCAAAAACATAAACGCTCCATTCGGTTTCTTCCGAATTTTCCGCCCTGAAAACATATTCCGTAGCTTCGCTTCCGCCGAAAACAAGTTCGGTGTAACCTGCGCCGAAAAAACAATCTTTTGCTTCGATGGTTTCAAAAACCTTTTCTTCCGCAGAGCAGGCGGAAAACAACGCAGTCATTATAAACGCCAGAACAAAAGCAATTGTTTTTTTCATTTCCGGTTCTCCTTTCATATCATTTTCGCTTTTCCGAGCAAATATATTTTATTAATGAAAAATTTTTCAATCAAGCACTATTTGTTAACAATACGGTTTTATTCCGGAATGGAATAAAATCACATTTCTTTTCCCATATATATAATTCCGCGGCTGCGGCGGAATCCGCGTTTTTTATAAAATTCTTCGTCTTCAAGATTCGTCATAAGAACGGTTTCGCGGATGCCTTTTCCTTTAAGCTGTCTTTCAAATTCGGAAAGGAGCTCTGTTCCGATTCCTTTTCCGCGGAGATCATTTTTAACGCAGAATTCTTTTATATTAAAGATGACTCCGTCGAAATACTGTTCCTCTTCGCCAAGGATCATTCCGGTGATTCCTTCTTCGTTATATGAAACTATCCCGAAAAAACCGCCGTTGTTTATCATTTGGGAAAGGCGTTTTTCGGCGGTTTTTGGGGTCCATTTATCGTACCATGGGTCGGAATTGAAAGTTTCTGCATAAATTTTTGCAAGTTCCGGCGCATCTTCGATGGTTATATTTCTGTAATCCATATTGTTCCTCTGCTTTTCGTTATTATAAAAATATTTTATCTTATATTTTCCCCGCAGTCAATAGCTCTTTGCCATCCTTCGATATGCGAAGCAACCTCCGCAGCGATTATTGTTTCTTCGAATACATAAAGCGTAACATAAGTTTCCTCTTCTTCCAAAAGCGGATAGACATATTTCTTCACCGTTTTTCCGTAATACGGCGAAAGATCGAAACCGGATTTTTTTTGCAGTTCATTATATTCAAGAAGAATTTCGTCCGGTTCTTCCGGAAGAAGGACATCTTCCACAGAAGAAGGCTCTTCCGCCGTTTTAAAGCCTTTTGAAGCGATGTATGCAATTCTTTCCCCGTTATCCGAAACGTGTCTTGAAATCGATTCTGCGGCGTTTCCGGCTTCCTTTTCGCCGAAGAAAAGTATCAGCGCAATTATTGCCGCAAGAATAACGCAGGCTGTTCCGAGAAGTTTTGTTTTTGTAGTTTTTACGGAAGCTGTAAGCAAAAAATCATCTCCAATGCAAAATAAAAAAGCCCTGTCAATGTTATGACAGGGCTTTTTTGATTATTCGGAAAAATTATTCTTTTTCTTCGGTCATCCACTGTTTTGCTTCTTCGATTACAGCCTGTTTAAGGGTTTCATCACGAAGTTCTTCATAGTGGTCAAATGCAAAGGTGAAGGAACCTCTGCCCTGGGTGGAAGAACGGAGAGAAGTGGTGAAGTCGTGCATTTCGCTCATAGGAACTTCTGCTTCAACTTCGGAATAACCGTCTTCACCTTCAACGGGGTTCATACCGAGAACACGGCCGCGGCGTTTGTTGACGTCGCCGATGATATCACCGGTATTGGAATCCGGAACAACAACTTTGAGGTTGCCGATAGGTTCAAGGATTGCGGGGCCTGCCTGCGGAATACCTGCTTTGTAAGCAAGTCTTGCAGCCATCTGGAAGGACATATCGTTGGAGTCAACGGGATGGTAGGAACCATCAACAAGTCTGCCAAGAACGCCGACCATGGGGTAACCTGCGAGCATACCGGTTTTGCAAGCTTCGCGGAGGCCTTTTTCTACTGCGGGGAAGAAGTTTCTCGGAACAGAACCGCCGAATACTGCTTCTTCGAATACCATTTCTTCAGATTCGGTAGGTTCGAATTCGATCCAAACGTCACCGTACTGGCCATGGCCGCCGGACTGTTTCTTATGTTTACCCTGAACTTTAACCTTTTTGCGGATGGTTTCACGATAAGGTACGCGGGGTTTTTCAAGACCGAGTTCTACGCCGAATTTGGATTTAAGTTTGCTGCAGATTACGTCAAGATGCTGTTCGCCAAGACCTGCAAGGATCTGCTGTTTGGTTTCTGCATTGTTTTCATAAGCAACGGTTGCGTCTTCTTCCATGATTCTTGCGATTGCGCCTGCGATCTTGGAATCGTCGGTTTTGCCCTTGGGATACATTGCCATTCTGAGGCAAGCATAGGGGAATTCGGTTTTCTTGCAGGAAACAACGCGTTTGGGATCACAAAGGGTGTCGCCGGTTTCTGCTTCTGCAAGTTTGGTAATTGCGCAGATATCGCCGGCGCCTACTGCTTCGGTAGGTTCCTGGGTTTTTCCGTGCATAATAACAAGTTTACCAAGTCTTTCGGGGTTGCCGGTTCTTGCGTTGGTAACAGCGGAAGTTGCGGTGAGAACGCCGGAAACAACTTTTACGAAAGAAAGTTTACCTACGAAGGGGTCTGCAACGGTTTTGAAAACGTATGCTGCAAGAGGTTCGTCGTCGGAGCAGGTAAGTTTAACTTCTTTGCCGTCAGCATCGGTTGCAACTTCGGAAGCAACTTCTTCTGCGGAAGGGAAGATTTTTTTGAATTCGTGAAGAAGCATTTCGATTCCGCGAAGGGTTACGGAGTCGCCGCAATATACGGGAGCGATGATACCGGCAGCAACGCCTTCTTCAAATCCGCGGAAACGTTCTTCTTCGGTGAATTCTTCGCCTTCGAAGAATTTTTCCATAAGTTCGTCATCAGCTTCTGCAATAGCTTCTGCGATAGCGTCTTCAAGTTCTTCGATAATCGGGTCATCGGGAAGATCAACTTTGGTGCTCTTGCCTTTTGCGTCAAAGGTGAATGCTTTTTTGGTGATAAGGTCAACGTAAACGTCGCCGATCGGAATTACTGCGGGGCAAACTGCGCTTCCGAATTTTTCTTTAAGAGCGGCAAGAACTTTGTTGAAGTCTGCGTTCTCAAGATCCATTTTGGAAACATAGAATGCTTTTGCTTTTTTCTGTGCGGTTGCAAGTTTCCATGCTTTTTCGGTACCAACAAGAACACCGGATTTAGCGGAAAGAGTGATAATGACTGCGTCAGCAGCGCGTACACCTTCATGGAAGCCGCCGGCAAAGTCGAAAAGTCCGGGAGTGTCGATGATGTTTACTTTTACACCGTCATACTCAAAAGGAGCAACAGCAGAGCTTACGGAAATGTGACGTTTGGTTTCTTCGGGGTCGAAGTCGCAAACGGTGTTTCCTTCGGTTACGGAACCAAGTCTGTCGGTTGCACCGGACATAAAGAGCAGGGCTTCTGCAAGGCTGGTTTTACCATCGCCGCCGTGACCTGCAAGTGCGATATTTCTGATATCTTTTGCTTTGTACTGTTTCAAAGTTGTTAATCCCCTTTCACAATGTGTCGTACAACGCTATTATAACAAAATATTATTATAGTTTGCAACAAAAACGGCAAAAAAAGTTACTATTAATATAGAAGTTTATTTAAATTTCTGCGAAAACAGCAAAATTTTGCAAAAAACCTTGCAAAACATACCTGTTTTTTTATCAATAGTTATAATATATAATATTTTCGAGGTGAAAAATTTTGCTTACCATGCTTAAAACTTTGAGAAAAAAGAACAGAATTACCCAGCGCAGCCTTGCAGAAGCTTTACATATTTCACAAACTTCCGTCAGCAAATATGAAAGAGGAGAATCCGAACCGGACCTTGAAATGGTTATAAAAATGGCGGATTATTTCGGGGTGACCATAGACGAATTTATACGGGGAGAAAAATAATTTTCAAAGATATTTTTCGCAGTTTTCTGCGCAAAAATTGCAGGGCGGAATTTCCGTCATAAAATAGGCGCCCGGCTTTTGAAGAAAAGCCGCCCGCATTGCCGAAACAAGCATCCGGCCGGTCATAATCGGATTATCGTTTTCCATGCGGAATGATAACTTATGCGTTCCGTCGGCAGCATCGATGAAAACCGCATGCCTTGTATTAAAAAAAGGTTTTACCGAATCAACAAATTCCACCGAGCATTCGTCGTGCTCAAAATATCCGTCCGACAAAATTCCGTGCTCAACCGCATTTTTATCCGCGTTTTTTTCGAGCACCGCATAGATTTTCCGGGTGTGTTTTCCGTTTCCGGCAGGGATAGTTACCGAAACCGCGTCCGCAACCCCAAAAACAGCCTTTGCGGCGGCGGTATGCCCCATGCTCATTCCCGGACCGAAATTTGTGAACATTTTTCCTTCCGGAATAACAGCAGAAATAAGCGTTCTTACGATCGAATCAATTCCGGGGTCCCAGCCTGCACCGATCACGGCGGAAACATTTCCAATTTTTGCGGATTCCGAAAGCCGTTTTTTCATCGGCGAAAGTTCTTCATGGATATCGAAGGCATCAACAGAATATATTCCATTTTCAAGAAGCTTTGCTTCAATCGGTTCTACAGATTTTGACGGAACGCAGATTATTGCTCCGTCCGGTTTTTTCGAAAAATCAAAAACACTTTCCGCAACGGGGATTTTTTCAAAACCCGGAACGGCCTTTTCTTTCCTTCGGATAAATCCGCAAAGTTCCATATCCGGCGAATCCATAACGGCTTTTGCGGCGGAGATTCCTACGTTACCCGCTCCGACTATCGCAATTTTCTTCATAACAAAAACCACCTCCGCAAAAATATACGGAGGCGGTTTTTGTTATATTACAAATTATTTCGGATTTACTTCTACATATGTATTGTAATCTACGCCGTAAACTTCGGTATAAAAGTGCCTGTAAAGGTCGCTGTCCCGATTGTTCTGATGTGCGATTGCACCAAGATAATATATTCCGTCAATTTCAATAACAGCTTCACCCACGGAAATTTTTCCGTCATAAAGTTTAATGTATTCTTTATCATCTGCACGGACATCATAAACTTTTGCTCCGACCGGATATTTATTGGAATCGCCGTTTTTATTATTCGGGTTTCTTACAACACCGGTTGCGATAACTTCCCCGATATATTCACCGATGAATTTCTCATCAACCTTTCTTCCCTGCCCGTCTATATTAAATCCGTAATAAAAGCCATTAAGATAAACATAATCATAATTTTTTATATCTATATATTCCACAACATAAGGAACCGCGCAGATCAGAAAAACCGAAAGTACGCATATCAAAAAAGCCATGATCCTTTTCGTTTTTTCTTTTCTGAAAATTTCCGCTGCAAGGGATTTTATTGTGGTTTCTGCCTTTACTTCTTTTTCACAAGCAATAAGTTCCGCAACGGAAACCCCAAGAGCTTCCGCAAGCGGTTCGAACATTGAGATATCCGGAAAACTTTGGCCTTTTTCCCATTTTGAAACGGCCTTGTTAGTGACAAAAAGCTTGTTTGCCAATTCTTCCTGGGTCATTCCGAGGGATTTTCGGTTTTCTGCAATAAATCTTCCAAGTTCGTCTTTGGTCATAAAAACACCACCTTTTACTGACGGCGGGAGCAAGCCCCCCCGCTCTGCGGTTCAAATTATAACTCTGAAAAGAAAAAAGCGCAATCCACCGTTGGTGGACTGCGCCTTTTTATTGCATTTTCGATTATCTTTCGACGATGTATTTGTGGGTTCTTTCGGGAAGATCTTCTTTTTCGCAGGAAGCGGTGAAGGTCATGGTGATGTCGGATTCATCGCAAAGTCTTTTGAGCTTGTCAGTCATTTTTGCAAATGCATCGTAGTCACGGCCGCCGATTTTGAAGGTTGCGTCAACGAAGATGTGGCTGATGTCATAGTTGCCTGCAATAAGGCCGGAAATGAAGCCATAGAAAGAGTTGAAATCGGTAATATCGTATTCGTCGATATCGATAAGACGTACGTCATGGCTTACGTCAAAACGAAGGGTTGCACCGCGTTCGATTGCTACTACGCAGCCGTTGCTGGTTTTTACTGCTTCGTCGATGTTTTCGATGAGGTATTTGGTTTTGCCGGAGCCTTTAAGGCCAAGAATAAGTTTGATCATGGTGATTGTCTCCCTCTGTTCTAATGTATTATCATTGCGCGAACGCAGTTTGACCGAAATCAGTCAAGTTTGGCTTCGATAGCCGCTTTCATGTCCTCGTATCCCGGTTTTCCGAGAAGGGCGAACATATTCTTTTTATAACTTTCCACTCCCGGCTGGTTAAAAGGGTTTACCCCAAGCATATAGCCGGAAACCGCACATGCGATTTCGAAGAAGTAGATAAGCTTTCCGACCTCTTTAGGAGATCTTTCTTCGCAGGTGATAACGATGTTCGGCGCGCCGCCTTCGGTATGTGCCACCAAAGTGCCAAGCCTTGCTTTTTCGTTAATATCCTGCATGTCCATTCCGGCAAGAAAATTAAGTCCGTCGGCGTTTTCTTCGTCAACTGCAACTGCAAGCTTTTTCTGCGCCTTTTCAAAACGGACTACTGTTTCGAAAAGGTTTCTGGTGCCGTCCTGAACAAACTGTCCGAGAGAATGAAGGTCCATGGAGAAAATGGCCGAGCAGGGGAAAATTCCCTTGCCGTCTTTTCCTTCGCTTTCGCCGAAAAGCTGCTTCCACCATTCCGCCATCTGGCAGAAAGAAGGTTCGTAGCTTACCAAAAGTTCCAATGCCTTGCCTTTTTCAAGAAGGATATTTCTTGCTGCGGCATACTGCATAGCCTCGTTTTCGGAATAGTTCGGGTTTTCGTAAACCTTTTTGGCTTCTGCCGCGCCCGCCATCAGTTCGTTTATATCAACGCCTGCTGCAGCTATGGGAAGAAGTCCTACCGGAGTTAAGACAGAAAATCTTCCGCCGATATCATCCGGAACGACAAAGGTTTCCCAACCTTCTTTATCCGCAACAGCCTTTAAAGTACCTTTGGCTCTATCGGTTGTGCAGTAGATTCTTTCTTTTGCTTCTTCTTTTCCGTACTTCTTTTCAAGAAGTTCGCGGAAGAAGCGGAAAGCGATTGCCGGCTCCGTTGTGGTGCCGGATTTAGAGATCACGTTTATCGAAAAATCTTTATCTTTACAGATTTCCACAATTTCTGCCATATAATCCGGGCTTAAATTGCAGCCTGCAAAATAGACCTCCGGTCCGTTTTTGCAGATTCTGTTGCGAAGAGAAGAGGTGCAAAGTTCTATAACAGCCCTTGCGCCAAGATAAGAACCGCCGATGCCTATTACTATAAGCACTTCGCTTTGTTTTCTTATCTTTTCTGCCGCGGAAAGAATACGGGCAAATTCTTCTTTGTCATATTCTTCCGGAAGTTCCACAAAGCCGGTAAAATCGCTGCCCGCTCCGGATTTGGTCATCAGGGTGCGGTGGGCTTCTTCTGCTTTATGTACTTTTGCGGCAAATTCTTCTTCGGAGATAAAGTCTTTAAGATACCGAAAATCAAGCTTCGGCATAAAGCACCTCCTGAATAATGATATTATCCTGCATATATAATAACCGAAAATGATGATTTTTGCAAGTGCCAAGGGGCGGAAATATGGCGTTAAAACAAATTTTTTTAAGCTGTGGAAACGGCTTTTGCAAAAAGTATTTTTATTGCGGCTAAAAAACTCATTTTTTCGGTGCCTTCTTTGGCAAGAATATTGTATTCTCCTATTTCCCCGCCGTTAAGGCTTACCGTAACTTTGCCGATAATCTGCCCTTTTTCTACCGGAGCTTCCAGTTTTTCCGGCAAAGTTACTTTTTGTTCAATTTGGGATTCCTGCCCTTTTGGAAGAAGAAAAGTTTTCGGTTCTTCAAAAACCGGAACTATATAATCCGCCGTACCGTGCAGAACGGGAATATCAAACAGTTCTTCCTGTGGAGGAACCGGCTTTGCAGCCGCAAAATTTGCAAAACCGTAATCCAAAAGTTTTCTTCCGGCTGCAAAGCGTTCGTCGGTATTCGGCGAACCAAGGGTTACGGAAATAAGCTCCATACCTTCCCTTTCGGCAGAAGCCGCAAGGCAGCAGCCTGCTTCATCGGTAGAGCCGGTTTTAAGCCCTGTGCAGCCTTTATAAAACCGCACAAGTTTATTTGTATTGGTAAGTTCCGTTTCTCCGTTTCTAAGGCTATCCATCCACACGGTGGAATATTCTTTTATTTTATTGTAAGAAAGCAGAGCCGCGGACATTTTTGCAATATCTCTTGCGGTGGAAACATGGCCTTCGGCATCAAGTCCGGTGCAGTTTTTAAAAACCGTATTGCTCATGCCAAGTTCTGCCGCTTTTTGGTTCATAAGTTCCACAAAGGCTTCTTCCGTACCGGAAACCGCCTCTGCCAGCGCTGTACAGGCATCGTTTGCAGAAGCTATTGCGGCGGCTTTTAAAAGTTCGTGCACGGAAAAAACCTCGCCCGGTTCAAGCCAAATCTGGCTTCCGCCCATGGAGCAGGCGTGCTCGCTTGCGGTAACTTCTGTTTCCAAAGCGATTTTTCCGTTTTCGATGGCTTCCATAACAAGAAGCAGGGTCATGATTTTTGTGATGGAAGCAGGCGGCATCGGGGTATCCGCTTCGTACTCAAAAAGCACCCTGCCGGTGTTTTTTTCTATAAGAATTGCCGATTTTGCCGAAATGGTTATTCCTTCCGCAAAAGCGGTTGTTCCCATAATAAAAGCCAAACAAAGGGCAAGAAAAGCAGAAATCAATCTTTTCATTTTTTCACCTCTAAAAAACTGTTTTCTTAATGCAAAATATATTGATAATTTATTCGGCAAAATCGCAAAAAATGCTTCTTTGTAACCAAAGCGGCCGTTTTTACATAGGATATTATACAAAACCAAAGAAAAAGGAGCATTTTTTATGAAGCGATGCAAAACAGCTTTTCAAAATCCGTTACTATTCTTCGCGGCAGGATTCGTCATCGGACTTTTTGTAAAGTTTCTTCCGTTTTTTATAATTTTAATGCTTCTTTTTCTTGCGGCCGAAGGAATATGCCGATATCGTTATCGCTGACGGAGGTGTTTTTTATGAAGATAGTTGTTGTTAAAAGCCCCAAATTTTTTACGCCGTTTTTAAGAATGATTTTTAAAATAGGAAGAGAAGATATTTAAAAGACCAAAAATCCCGCCGGTTTTCCGACGGGATTTTTGGTTTGCGGATTATTTGCAGAAGCTATCGACGTATTTGTTGATGGTATAATCAATAATGCGTTTTGCTTCTTCTGCGTCACAAACTTCGTCAACAACGGTCTGTTTGTTTTCAAGAGCTTTGTAAACTTCGAAGAAGTGCATCATTTCGCTGTAAATATGTGCCGGAATTTCGGAAATATCGCTGTATCCGTTATAAGTAGGATCATCGAATGGAACAGCGATAATTTTTTCATCTGCCGCGCCGTTATCGGTCATTTTGATAACGCCGATGGGTTTGCAGCGAACAAGAGTCATCGGATAAATATCCTCGGAACAAAGCACAAGAACGTCAAGAGGGTCGCCGTCATCCGCATAGGTTCTGGGAATAAATCCATAGCTTGCGGGATAGTGGGTGGAGGTATAAAGAACGCGGTCAAGCTTTAAAAAGCCGGTTTCTTTATCCAGTTCGTATTTATTTTTGCTGCCTTTGGGGATTTCGATAAGAGCCACAAAATCATCGGGTCTTACTCTTTTTGGTGAAAGGTCATGCCAGATATTCACAGATATCTCCTCCTTGTATGTAAATATTATTTATTATCAAATTCTTTAAGAATTTTAAGCTGTATCGGTATTGCGCAGATAAGCGTGCATATATCTGCAACCGGCTGAGCAAGCTGTATGCCAAAAACACCTTTTGCGCCGGAAAGTATCAGCACCGCCGGAATAAAGAAAAGTCCCTGCCTTGCGCAGGCTAAAAAAGTTGCGGGCACTGCCCTGCCGATTACCTGGGTCATCATATTGCTTAAAACTATCCAGCTGTGGGTAACAAAGGTAACGCATTGCAGCCGCAACGCCAGCGCACCGATTTTTATAACCTCCGGATCATCACGGAAAAGAGAGATAAGTTCCGGGGCAAACACAAACCCTGCCGCGGCAATTAAAAGCAAAAATATCGCCGAAGTTTTCACACAGAAATAAAATCCCTCTTTTACCCTTTTATATAGTCCTGCGCCAAAATTAAAACCGCAGAACGGCTGGAAGCCTTGTCCAAAACCTATCATTGCAGAAGCGCCGAACATGGTTATGCGCTGAACAACGCCCATGGCGGCAATTACCGCATCGCCAAAAGGTCCTGCCGCGTGGTTAAGAGAAATGGTCGCAACGGAAGCAAGTCCCTGCCTTGCAAGAGAAGGAAAACCTCCGTTTATAATATTTTTATAATAGTACCATTTAAACTGAAGGTTTGAAACACGGATTTTTATACTTCCGTGCTGCTGCATTCCCAAAAGCAGAACACAAAAGCTGAAAAACTGGCTTATAACGGTGGCATAGCCCGCTCCGGCAATGCCCATATCCATAACGAAGATAAGCAGCGGATCCAAAGCAATGTTAAGCACAGCGCCGCAGGTTATTCCCACCATGGCATACGTGGCGTTTCCCTGAAAACGCAGCTGGTTGTTAAGCACAAAAGAAGCGGTTATCCACGGTGCGCCCAAAAGTATTGCCCGAAGATAATCCATTGTGTATGGCAGTATTGTTTCTGTTGAACCAAGCAGATATGCCAGTTCCTCCAGAAAAATTTCTCCGGCTATCATTATAAGGGTGCCGGCCGTAAGTGCGGAAAAAAAGCCTGTTGCGGCCATTTTTTCCGCTTCGGCGGAATTCTTTTTTCCAAGCTCGCGGGAAATAAAGTTTCCGCTGCCGTGGCCGAAAAAGAATCCAACCGCCTGTATTATCGCCATCATGGAAAAAACAACGCCCACCGCACCGGTTGCGGCGTTGCTTTTCAGCTGGCCGACAAAAAATGTATCGGCCATATTGTAAAACGAAGTTACAAGCATGCTGATGATGCAGGGCACCGCCAGCTTTGCGATAAGTCCGCCTACCGGTGCTTCTGTCATTCGGCGGAACTTTTCTTCCTGTGATTCAGCCATTTTCTTTATCAAGTTCCCATTCTTTTATCTGTTTTGCTTCTTCATACATCGTGCAATAGCTTTTGTGGCGGCTTTCGGGAATAATTCCGTCTTTTACCGCTTCGAGCACGGCGCAGCCTTTTTCGGAAACGTGGCTGCAGCCGGTAAACCTGCATTTAAGCAGATAGGGTTCAAATTCTCTGAATGTATATTGAAGCTCGCCTTTGCGGATTATGCCCACTCTTTCCATTTCTATGGCGGAAAAACCGGGAGTATCCGCAACCCAGCCGCCGGTTTCCAGTTCAAAAAGTTCCGTATGGCGGGTGGTATGGCGGCCGCGGCCAAGTTTTTTGCTTATTTCTGCCGTAGAAAGGCAAAGTTCGGGAAAAATATCATTAAGCAGGCTGGATTTGCCCGCTCCGGAGTTTCCGCAAAAAGCGCTTATGCGGCCTTTAAGCATATCGTAAACTTCTTCTGTGCCTTTGTGTTCAAGGGCGCATACTTCGTAAACCCGAAAACCCGCTTTGCGGTATATATCGGAATATTCTCTTGGGTCCGCAAGATCGCATTTTGTAAAAACGATCACCGGTTCCACGCCCTGCTGTTCCGCCACGGCAATAAGCTTATCCATAACAAGAATATTCGGTGCCGGTTCCGCAACAGAAACCACCATCACAAGCTGATCGAGGTTTGCAAGCGGCGGACGCACAAGGGAATTTTTTCTTTCGTGAATGGCATGGATATAGCCTTTTTCTTTTGGCAGAACAGAAATGGTTACTTTATCGCCCACAAGAGGAGAGGTTTCTCTTTTGCGGAAAACGCCTCTTGCTCTGCATTCAAAAGTTACTTTTCCGCTGCGGACATAATAAAATCCGCCGGTAGCTTTTATGATAAGACCTTCCGCTTTGGGAAGGTCTTTTTCCTCTATTTCTGTTTCTTCTTCGATATTACGTCTTTTATCTTTCAAAATCAGCCTCCGAAGTATATGGAACTATCCGATACCATCATTGTGGTCTTTTCCGCAAAGTTTACGGAATACGCTCTGTAAAGCTGGTCGTTATAATAAATGCTTAAAGTTCCTATTCCTTCGCCAAGAACGGTTATTTCCCAATATTCTTCTTCGGAAGGGACTATTTTTTCGCTTGCGAAGGTGGAACCGTTAAGGGCGGCGCTCATGGTAACTTCCTCATCAACGTTCGGCAGCGGAATCATCAGATCCACGGTATTCATTTCTGTTTCTTTTTCCATAACTATAACAAGATCTATTGTAGAACCGCGGGCAACCTGCGTTCCGGGAGTTATGCTTTGGTTAAGAACGGTGCTGCTTTCTTTGTTGCTGTCCACTCTTTCAACGCTTCCTATTCGAAGACCGGCGGCGTTGAGAATCATTTTTGCATCTTCAAGACGATAGTTAAGCACGCTTGGTACTTCTGTATAGCTTGCTTCCGCACCGGAACTTACATATATAACAACAACCGTTCCGCTGTCAACCTGAGTATCCGCGCCGGGTTCGGTACGAATGACGTATCCTTCCGGAATGGTATCGTGATATTCGTTTACAACGTTAAATTCTATCTCGTTATCTGTAAGAATTTTATAAACCTGGTTTTCTTCAAAATTCTGATAATCCGAAAGGCTGAAGTACTGAATACCGCTGGAGATTTTTACCTTTATGGTGGAACCTTCTTTTACGATCATTCCGCCTTTAACGGACTGGTCATAGATAATATCCTTATCGTACTGTTCGTGAAAAGCCGCAGATTCCACAACAATATCGAAGCCGGAGTATTTTTTCTTTGCCTGATTAATGTCCATTCCGATAAGCTCCGGCGCGGTTGTATCGGGGACTTCCTCAAAAGGGCGGACCATCGCCATAATTCCGATAACAAAAATAATCGCAACAACGATGAAAGCAACGGTAATGCCGGTAAGCACCGGAACAACGGGAGCGTTTCTTACCTGTTCGTCCTTGATTTTTTTGGTTTTTTTCTTGGTGCTGGAAACCTCTTTGCTGATGTTTTCTGTTTCCGGCTCGCTGTATTTATATTCAAAGCTGATGGAAGGATCGCGTTTGAATTCGTCTATATCACGAAGCATTTCTGCCGCGGACTGATAGCGTCTTGCGGGATCTTTCTGCATGGCGCGAATAGTAATATCTTCAAGTCCTTCGGGAATATCCGGGTTTATGACCCTGGGGCGTCTTGCCTGGCTCTGGATCTGTTTAAGGGCAACGGAAACCGGGCTTTCCGCATCAAAAGGCAGAGAACCGGTGGTCATTTCGTAAAGCATAACGCCGATGGAATAGATATCGCTTTTTTCATCGGTGTTTTCGCCCT
>JAFSEN010000024.1 GCA_017435745.1 Oscillospiraceae bacterium | reverse complement strand
CTCCGCCTTCGGAAGGGTTGCCGCCGCAGGCAGCAAGGCTCAAGAGCATAACAAGGGCAAGAGCCAATGCAAGAATTTTTTTCATAATAAATCCTCCTAAAATTTTCTAGCAGAACGCGTTCTGCTTGTAACTATACCTTAACACTTTATTAAAGAAAAGTAAAGCCTTATTTGACTTTTTATGTACAAGTTTCTACAAAATTTTTCCACAACGACATATATGTTTTGTATTTTTTGCGTGTACATTCTTTTATTACATTTTTATAAAAAACTACAGGCAATTATTCGCATTTTTCAAGAAATATATTATTTCTTACATTAATATAATGTTTTAAACGGATTTGAAACTTTCATATTCTATACTGTAATTTTGGACATAAAAAATCGCTCCGCAAATGCGAAGCGATTTTATTGGTGAGCCATCGGGTATTCAAACTCCGGCCATCCTGATTAAAAATATCTTTATCTTTATACCTTTTTATTATAATATCAACCGTAATCTTATTACATTTTTTCAACCATTTTAGCAACTTTAATAAGTTCCTTTTTTGATGAAACCCCAAGTTTGTTATAAATGTTTTTATTATGATATTTAAGGGTGTTTTCCGTAATATTTAATTTTTCACGAATTTCCGCGGTGGTTTTTCCTTCAATATATAATCCGTAAATTTTTCTTTCTGCCGGAGTAAGTTCCCGAAAACCTTCCGCAAAATATTCGCAAATTTCTTTCTGGCTTTCAGAAATTTTTTGTTTTCCTTCATTTACAAAATTGGTGTTTTTTGTTTGCTCCGTCAAAAGTCTTTCTTCTTCCTGCATTATAAAATGAAGTATCAGAAGAAAAAGTTCACTTATAATATAAGAAACCGAAAGCAATTCAAAATCTATTTTTACTATCTGTTCTATGAACCACACTCCGATGTTTACGGAAAAGGCGCTTATAAACACAATAATCCGCGCTGTGGAATCCATTTTTCGTTTTATCGCCGCATATACGGCAACACCTATCATCGCGCCGAAATAAAAAAGCAAATAGAGCAGATATACAAAATGCAAAGGTCCGTAAACTTTATCAAGCGCAGAAGCCCCTCCGATAGTTACGAGGGAAACTTCCTTATAATAGATGTCAAGATATCCCGGGCTTGCGGCAATAACAAAAACGACGGTGCCAATAAAAATCAGTATCCATGGAATCCATTTTTTATATTTTATTTTAACAAGATCCAACATTATCATCAGCATTGAAAGCGGAAGAAAAGCCGAACCGAGATACGATATTCTGTTTGCAAGAAGAGCTTCTTCGAGCGTTTTTGATGAAGCAAGGCAAAAATAACCGGCATTTACTACCGCAACCGAACTGAAAAGAACGGTGAGCCACGCTTCCTTTTTCTTAACAACGCAAAAATACCCCAAAAGCATAACAATTGCCAGAACTACCATTATTCCATAAACCGTAACCAGACTTGCGCTTTTTTCTCCGATTTTCGCACAGCCCGAAAAAACTGTCATCGTTGACAGGATCAATATAAAAATTGCGGATAATTTTTTCATATCAAACTCCCAAAACCATCGTTTTTTAAGGTTAAACGTCCGTTACCACACTTTTGCCCACACCTTTTTTATAAAAAAGGTTTTTCCCCACACTTTTTATCGGTTTTCGGGTGAGGACAAAAGCAACACTTTGTTTATAATTAAAAATACAAGATAATTAATATCTTGTTTTTTTATAAGGGGTACCCTCTTTGTTTCAAATCCGCATTTTGAATTAATTTTTTTGCTTTTGCGCCAACAAAAGCAAAAAACACCCCATTTTTTATAATTATATTATATTTTTAAAAAACGGTCAAGGGAGGTTTTATTTTGAAAAGAATTATTGCGTTTTTGTTTGTTTTTGCCCTCTGTTTTTCCGGATGCGGTTCCGATGAACCTTCCGCAGAACCGGAACAGAGCAAACCGGAAAGTCCTTCTTCGGCAGAAATTGAATGCGAGTTTTTCAGCGCGGAAAACGTAAAAGCCGTTGTACCTGAAGGCTGGATGGCTTTTACCATCGCGGATGTTTTTTCCGATGTTGAAGGCGCAAAAGATCCGGACGTAATCCAGATTTGCAAAGGCGCTGAAAGCGATTTTGACCTTTTCACAAATCCTTACGTACAGATAAATTATTATGGTCCGGATGTTGAATTTTTTGCTCCCGGAAAAGACTGGTACACAGACACCGAGGATATAAAACCTTTTAAAGCCGGAAACCACGAATGGGAAGGCTTTACCGGATACAGCGACGAATATCTTTTCGCAATACTCTGGTGCATCGAAGGAGATATTGAATATCAGGCAACCATGTGGCTCAACGGCGAAAACATTTCCATAAATTACAACGATGAAGACGTCCTTGCAATTCTTGCAAGCGTAGCTTCTTCCGATGGTTCTGCTCCCGCCGGTGAAATATCTTCTGAAAGCGAAAATGAAAATCCCGAAAACGAAATCCTTGCAAGATACCTTGGCGACTGGGGCGGCGTTCTTAAAATCCGCGGATGCACCTCGGCATATTCCCACCTCGAAGGCGTTGTTTCCTACGCCTGCGCAAGAATTGTTATCGATAACAGCGGAAATCTTGTTCCGTTCATAGGATTTGCTCTTGACGGGGTTTATCTTACCTCCGCCGAAGCAACTCTTGATTCCGCAAGCGAAAGCATATTCATCAGCGGAACATATAACACCGGAAATTACAGCAACGTTGAAATCCTTGAATATATGCCCGGAACCATCGGAATCACATTCCCGGTTGACATGAACGGTGAAGGATTTGAACTTTTTGTAAATCTCCGCAGAATCGGCGATGAAAACTGGACCACCGAAGACCCGCAAATGAGTTCTTCTGACCTTGATTATTTCCGTGGCTGGACCTTCGAACAGCTTGCTCAGGGAATGGGATATGATTCCAATGGTTATCCTCCGGCATCTTATCTTGAAAACGGCCCTGTTCCTTCCGGTTCTTCCGGTTCCGGAAGTACCGAACTTGGCGATAAAGCCGGCGCGGACGGTATGGTCGCGGATTACGATACCCTTAAAACCGGACTTGAATGGTGCAAAACGGAAAGAACTTATGATTCCACTTATGACGAAGTTGCGGCGCAGTTCGGCGTTCACGGTTTCTTTGTTGATGAATTCGGCGACAAACCCTACCGCCGCTACAGATGGTTCTATGACGACAGCAACTATGTTACCATCACCTTCGAAGTAAAACCGGACGGTACCGAAACCTGGAACGTAACCGCCTGGGAGGGCATTAAAGATTGACTTTTTACCTTTTCTTTCCTTATATAAAAATGAGCACGGAGAAAATTTTCTCCGTGCTCATTTTTTGTTTTATGCGTGCTCAAAAGTTTTTTAATAAAATCAGCCCATTGCGCCGCCGCAATATTCGCAGCATCCGCTTGCATCAGGAGTTGTTGTTGCGCCGCAATAAGGGCAGGTTACCGCGGCTTTGGGTGCTGCTGCAGCAGCGGCTTCTTCGCGGACCTGTTCACGAACTTCGGTAAGAGCTTTTTTGATTTCTTCGCCCATTGCTTTATATTCGCGGTACTGAATATTGTTTTCGGGTCTTGGGGGCATATTTCCTCTTACTTCAATTTCTACGCTACTTCCGTTAAGGCGGAATCTGATTTCATCAAAATAGGGATTGCGAACATTTATAACAACGTCAAAATCATAGGAATATTCATATCTTGCCGGAACATAGCTTACTTCTTCGCCGCTTTCGGTTGTACGCATAATCTCTGTTCTGTCCTCGTCAACATCAATGCTGCAACCGGTAACATCGGAAAAATCGAGCACATCGGGATTTGCGGCAACAAGATTTCTTTCATCCGTTACCATAAATTTGCGTGCATCCTCATCAAGAAGAATCTTCATATTTTCACCGAAAGTTCTGGTGGTTCTGAATTTTGCAACTTCCGCCTTATTCGCTTCGCGGTAATCAAGCTGTTCGCGGATTTCCGCAATGGTGGAACTTCTTCTGTCGCTGAACCAGGGCGAAAGTTTTTTCTGGCAATCGCCGCACATTACGCCGTCTTCAAGTTTTTTCTTTCCGAAAACGCCAAGTTCTTTTCCGCAGAAAGCGCAGTTTTCTTTTTCAAAAAGTTTTCCAAAAAGTCCCATTATAAAATCCTCCTTAGTTATTCGTCTTTTCAAGTTCCGGAATTTCTCTTCCTATGGGGTCTGCAAGTTCCTTAAGAATCAGGTCGAATCTGTAACCGTTTGCTCCCAAAGGCGCATAAAAAGTCTCCGTAATTATTCCTGTTTCTGTTTTCCATTCGGCTTTTACCGAAATTTTGTCTCCGCCATCAAGAATTGTGGGTTCTTTAATAAATTTCCTCTTAATTTTATCGAAGAAACTTTCTTTCGTCTTCATCGGGATAATTTCCGGATATACTGCAATAAAAGTTTCCTCAATTTCTTTCCATTGCTCTTCGGAAATTTCAGCTTCCTTTTCGCTCATAATATAGCCGCAAGAATCTTCGTCATAGATCCAATCTTTTTCATTTTCCGGCAAATATTCTGCGACAAAGTTATAAGGTGTTACATAAATATGAAAATCAGCGTTTGCAATAGAGCCGTTTGTTCGATCATAATAGATACCGCTAAGAGTTCCGGGTGCTGTTTTCAAATCTTCTCCACCTCCGCAGCTGCAAAAAGAAAGAACAATCAAAATAACAAAAAATATATAAATCGACTTTTTCATTTTATATCTTCGTCTCCGAAAGGATCTCCGCATTCAGGGCAGAATTTCGGCGGGTTTTTGGGGTCTTCCGGTTCCCAGCCGCATTTGTCGCATTTATACTGAGGAACACCGGCGGGTTTCGGTGCGCCGCATTCGGTGCAGAATTTTCCGGTTACGGTTGCGCCACAGGCGCATTTCCAGCTGTTTGCGGGTTCGGGTTCGGGTTTTGCTGCGCCGCAACCCATGCAGAATTTGCCCTGGTTTCCGGTCTGTCCGCAGGAACAAGTCCAGCCTTCGGGCACTGGCATTGCATTTCTCGGATCTTTTGCCGCTTCAACCGCCTGAGGATTGGGAACACCCATCTGTGCCTGCTGTGCCGCCTATTGCTTTTATAAGTCCCATAATTCCGCACTCTCCTTTTTTATGTAAAATTAATTATGCCCAGGGGTTTGCACTTTCCGGCTGACGGATATCGGAAAGGATATACTGTTCCCAAAGATACCATTTTCCGTCCTTTGCTTCACGGATAAGAATTTCTCTTGGGCTGTCCGCTCCGCCGGAAGTTACAAAAAGTTTTGCGTAACCGTCGTTTTCATAGCTGTAAGGATTATCTCCAACAGTGATTTTTAAAGGCATATCGGGGGTATAATCGTTTTCCGGGGTTGCACCTTTAAAATATGAACGGGGAACATAATCTTTTCCGTCCATAAATCTGTCACGGATAAAATTGACGTCCATTCCGCTCATCGGACGAGGTCCTCTTAAATAATTGAGCATTTTTACTGAAAGTTCTCTGTCTTTCGGATAAACGCAAAAAGCAAGAACGGTCATCGCCGCGGTTTCAAAAGGGGTTTCCATTTTTGCTTCCGGAAGAGAAACAAATTCCTCATAAGTTTCCGGAACAGACGGGAAAGTTATATCGACCGTTTTGTTCGCCGCGTTTCTTACCGCATTTTTAATGTTGTCTCCAAGCTGTTTTGCGGCTTTGTTGCCGTTTGTTTTAAGTGCGTTTATTGCCTGCTGTTTAAGGCTGTCAAAAAGTCCCATAAAATTCTCCTTTCTTTTATCCCATGGTCTG
>JAFSEN010000023.1 GCA_017435745.1 Oscillospiraceae bacterium | reverse complement strand
TTTTAAGTTCAACTTCCATGCTCGAATCCGCAGAAACCGCATGCTCAAAGGGTTTTATGTCGCGGTTAAAGGTTTGGGGTTCATAAGTATCGCCATAGCAGCAGGCAACAAAATCGAGGAAAACGAAAAGATTTTCAAGGCAGAGCACCGCTTCTTCGAAGGAGATTTTTCTTCCGCCGTGGGCGGCGGAATTTCCGATTTTGCGGATGATATCGAGCCTTTTCCAAAGGTCATCGCCGACTATATCGTGGAAATCGCTTTCGTTTATAAGGCTGCGGAGGTTTTCGTCAAAGGGAGTAGAAAGGTCGGAATCGACGGAATACATCCATTTTACGGCGATTTCCATTGCCCTGCGGCAATTTATGACCGCGGCTTCCGGATCGATATGTAAGATTTTTTCCGCCGTGACCGCCGCAGAAGCAAACTTTGCGAACTTCTTTTCGGACAAAAGAAAATCGAAGTTGGTCATGTTATCACCTCACTTTAAATCTTTTGCAGGAATGACATTAAGTTCTGCGTGAACCGACATCCTGATTTCTTTTTTTGCGGACGCATGTGCAAATTTTATTGTCATAACTTTTTCTACATTGTCAATAACTATGTTTGAATCATAGTTTTTGTTTCTAAAATATTTTGAAATATTACTTTTAAATAGCTCTTTCTTCCTTTCCATTTTCATTTCATCATCTTCCGGATGACAATATATAGCTAACTGATGGTTGTCTGTATCCGACTCAAACCATTCTGCAATAGTTTTCCACCAAAACTCATCTGTTTCGCCAAGAGATGTGCCATATATATAAATTTTGTCACTTTTTCGAATTATTTCGAGCGCACTGTTTCTCCAATTCCGTCCAAGTTTTTTATCGACTTCACCCTTAACCATCATTTCAACAATTTCCATATCTTCCCGGAAATCTTTATTTGCAATCTGCATTTTGTTATCTACTCCAAGTATTGGATAATCGTTAAGGGTTCCGTGAACATTGAGCACTTCTCCGATTTCATACCTGCTTGGTCTGTTGTAAGAATTAGAAAAACCTTGTGCATTTGAAAGCAAGTCTTTTTTTCCTTCATCAAAAACCGGAGTATAATTGAAAGAAATGCAGTTGAAAACAGTGTCAACATTTTTTGGCGTTTCAAAGTTTGTTTTATCTTCTTCAGATAAATCTTCATCGGAATTTTGCGATCTGTCAACAATCTTATATGTAGCACTTAACAGAAAATCTTTATTTTTTTCTTTTCCTTCTGAGTACGCTTTTTTTAAATATTCTATTAAAGATTCTCTCGCACATTTGAAACAAGCAATATATTTTTCCTTGTCTGCAACAAGTGCGGTAAACTGACCCAAAGCATATTCAAAATCAGCCCACTTATCATTACCCTTATCAATTTGTTCCCTTATTGTTTTTTTGAGCAACGAAATTTCTTCCGTTTCATCCGGTTTTTCTTCGTACCATTCATAAAAATGTTTGTATCCTGTTTTTAATTTTATCGCTAAATCAAAGCCGTTCCCCAAAATATATGTTAGTTGCATAATTTCACCCCTTTACCCAAAATATTTTTGCAT
>JAFSEN010000022.1 GCA_017435745.1 Oscillospiraceae bacterium | reverse complement strand
TGATGAAAAGAACATCGTCTGCCCCAACTGCGGCGCACATGATTTCACCGATATCCGTTCCTTCAACCTTATGTTCAAAACCTTCCAGGGCGTAACCGAGGACGCAAAGAGCCAGATCTATCTCCGTCCCGAAACCGCACAGGGAATTTTTGTAAACTTCGAAAACGTACAGAGAACCACCCGTAAAAAAATCCCCTTCGGCGTTGCACAGGTCGGTAAATCCTTCCGTAACGAAATCACTCCCGGAAACTTCACTTTCCGTACCCGTGAATTCGAACAGATGGAACTCGAATTCTTCTGCAAACCCGGCACCGACCTTGATTGGTTTGCATACTGGAAAGATTATTGCGAAAACTGGCTTCTCCGCCTTGGCATGAACAAAGAAAACCTTCGCCGCCGCGACCATTCCCCGGAAGAACTTTCTTTCTATTCTGTCGGAACTACCGACTTTGAATTCCTCTTCCCCTTCGGCTGGGGCGAACTTTGGG
The DNA here is from genome assembly GCA_017435745.1 of Oscillospiraceae bacterium. Taxonomy (GTDB): domain Bacteria; phylum Bacillota; class Clostridia; order Oscillospirales; family Ruminococcaceae; genus UMGS1668. The sequence continues at coordinate 25,186 of JAFSEN010000022.1, read as the reverse complement.
GCGTTGCTGACAGAACCAACTATGACCTTTCCCAGCACAGCAAATTCTGCGGACAGACCCTTGACTATTTCGATCCGGAAACCAACGAAAGATATATTCCTTACGTTGTTGAACCTTCTCTTGGCGCAGACCGCGTAACCCTTGCTTTCCTTTGCGATGCTTATGACGAAGAATCCGTCGGCGACAAAGATGTCCGTACCGTTCTCCATCTTCATCCGGCTCTTGCACCTTTCAAAGCCGCTGTTCTTCCTCTTTCCAAAAAACTCAGCGAAGGTGCACTTAAAGTTCACGACGAACTTGCAAAACACTTCATGGTAGATTATGACGAATCCGGCTCCATCGGCAAACGTTATCGCCGCGAAGACGAAATCGGAACTCCTTTCTGCATCACCTACGACTTCGAATCCGAAACCGACGGCTGCGTAACCGTTCGTGACCGCGATTCCATGGAACAGGTAAGAATGCCCATCAGTGAACTTGTTTCCTACATCGAAGAAAAAATCGTATTCTGATTTTTGACCGAACCTTTAAAAAGCCGGAAAAGCATTTGCTTTTCCGGCTTTTTTGCCGGTTGCAACCGGCGGTTGACAAATTGAAAAGCGCGGTTTATGGCATGCTATTGCAGAAAAACGTATAATTTCATCAGACGGAAGGAAAATTCTTCCGGACTTTGAACCGAGGTGAAACAAATGATACTTGCCGACAAAATTATAGAACTCCGAAAGAAAGCGGGTTATTCCCAGGAGGAACTTGCGGAAAAAATGGGCGTTTCCCGCCAAAGCGTTTCCAAATGGGAAGGTGCTCTTTCAATTCCCGATCTTGATAAGATTCTTCTTATGAGCGAAATTTTCGGTGTTTCCACCGATTATCTTCTTAAAGACGAAATGGGCGACGAACTTCTTTCCCCTAAAGAAGAGATAAGCGAAAGCACTTTCCGCAAGGTCAGCCTTGAGGAAGCCAACGAGTTTATTAAGGTAAAAGACGAAACAGCGCCGCTGGTCGCCCTTGGGGTTGTGCTCTGCATTCTTTCTCCGATTATAATGTTCTTCCTTATCGCAATGCAGACCGCAGGAAAAATCGGAATCACCGAAAACGGCGCAGGTGGAATCGGACTTATAGCGCTGGTGCTTCTTGTTGTGCCCGCTGTGGCGCTTTTTATCACCAGCGGAATGAAGACCGGTCGTTTTGAATACCTTGAAAAAGAGCCCATTGAGCTTGCCTACGGCGTTGCGGGAATGGTAAAGGAACGTCAGAACAAGCTCCGTGACAAACATATCCGGGATTGCGTAATCGGAATCTGCCTTTGTGTTCTTGCGGCAATTCCGCTTTTCATCGGCGCTTTTTTCGAAGATGCAGACGGCGAAGTTTTAATCGGTCTTTGCCTTACCCTTATGATAGTTGCCGCAGGCGTTTATGTTCTTATCCGCACCGGAATTCCCTGGGCTACCACCGAAAAACTTCTTCAGCAGGACGATTACACCGTTGAAAAGAAGACCCTTGAAAAAAAACTTGACCCGATTTCATCAATATATTGGTGCATTGTGACCGCCGTTTATCTCGGCTGGAGCTTTTATACTTTTGAATGGCACAGAACATGGATAATCTGGCCTGTGGCAGGTGTTTTCTTCGGCGTTTTTGAAGGAATTGCCCACTATCTCGATAAAAAATAACCGCACAGAAACGGGAGGAAATTTTCCTCCCGTTTTTTGCCGATTTTTGTCAATATAACTTGATACTTATAATATTTTGTGATAAAATGAATTGTATTATTTTTGCATTAAAGGTGGTTCAAGTTATGTGCGAAGTTAAAAAAATCCTTCCCGACAGTCCTGAATTCCAGCAAATCGAAAAAGAACTTTTCTTCAAAGGTGAAGAAACTCTTGCCCCCATCGAAACTTTCTGTCACAGCAAAGAAGTTTCAATCTATGCTTCCATGAACGGCGATTTTGTTACCGGTTTCTGTGTAACAAGCCCTTCCACCGCGGACGTTATGCATATCCTTTTCATCGGTGTTCACCGCGATTACCGCAAAACCGGCGTTGCTTCCGCCCTTATTGACGGAGCCATTGCCGACCGCAAACCCAAAGCGGTCGTTGCGGAAGTTCCGCAAAACTCCCTCGATTTCTTTGTCAAATACGGTTTCTATGCCGTTGATTTCGGCGAAGACCTTTCCGGCAAAAATGTCTATTATGCAACTTACCGCGTAAGATAATTTTTAAATAAAAAGCTCCCGAAAAACGGGAGCTTTTTTTGTTTGGTTTTAATTCTTCCGCCATGCATGGCGGCAACGGTTTCCTCTCCTTTAGCAAAGGGAGATTACAAAATGGCCGCTCTTTCGAGCGGCTCTTTTTTTATTAATATTTAATTAGAATACCGGAACAACGGAAACGCCGTAGGTTTCTTCGATAAATGCTTTAACTTCTTCGCTCTGAACAGCTTTTACAAGTGCAAGAGTTTTTTCGGTTGCTTCTTCGCCGTTTCTAACTGCGATGATGTTGCCGTAAATCTGTGCTGCGTCGGAATCTTTTGCTTCGGTTACAAGAACAGTTCCGTCAATGCCTGCGCCGATTGCATAGTTACCGTTGATGATTGCAAAGTCAACGTCAGCAAGGATGTTGGGGAGCTGTGCTGCTTCTGCTTCAATAATGTCGAGGTTCTTGGGGTTGTCAACAATGTCGTTTACGGTGATGTTGAATCCGTTTGAGTTGTCAACAGTGATAAGGCCGAGATCCTGGAGGAGATAGAGTGCGCGTGCTTCGTTGGAACCGTCGTTGGGGATTGCAATGCTTGCGCCGTCTGCAATGTCATCGAGGGAAGCGGTTTTGCCGGGATAAACGCCGAGAGGTTCATAGTGGATTACTGCTGCGGAAACGATGTCGGTACCGTGTTCAGCATTATAAGTATCAAGGTAAGGGGTATGCTGGAAATAGTTGGCATCAATTTCGCCTGCGGTAAGGGTTTCGTTAGGAAGAACATAGTCGGTGAATTCGACGATTTCAAGGGTCCAGCCGTCTTCTGCAAGAACTTCTTTTACAACCTCAAGAATTTCTGCATGAGGAGCAGGGGATGCGCCGACTTTGATGGTTTTTTCATCAGATTCGGAAGAGCAAGCTGCAAAGCTGAGAACGAGAACGAGTGCAAGTGCAAGAGCGATAATTTTTTTCATGGTGTTTTCTCCTTTTATTGATTATTTGTTTCTTTTATCAATTTTTTTGGCCGCAAGTTCAAAGCACATCTGGATAGCCTGAACGATTACGACTATAAGCACGACGGTTACCCACATTACGTCCGCCTGATAGCGGTGGTGACCATAGCGGATAGCGATATCGCCAAGACCGCCGGCACCGAAGGCACCTGCCATTGCAGAATAACCGATAAGGGTTATTGTTGTGATGGAAAATCCTCTTATGAGGGAAGGAACTGCTTCGGGAAGAAGAACCTTTTTGGAAATCTGCCAGTTGGTTGCACCCATGGTTTTTGCTGCTTCAACAACGCCGGGGTCAACTTCCTGGAGGGCGGTTTCAACCATTCTTGCAACAAAGGGAGCCGCCGCAATTGTAAGCGGAACGATTGCCGCAACCGGGCCGATTGCCTTGCCTACGATAAATCTTGTAAGCGGAATTACCGCAACGATAAGAATTACGAAAGGGATCGAACGCCCGATATTGATTATGGTTCCGAGAACCGTGTTGATTGTTTTGTTGGGGCTGATGCCGTGGGCATCGGTTATTACCATTGTAACGCCAAGGGGAAGACCAAAAATATAAGCAAAGATTGTGGAAGCGAAGGTCATGAGCAAAGTTTCATAAGTTCCTTCAATAAGCATATCTTTGTATTCCATGAAGAATTCCATCATTCGGCATCACCTCCTTCGGCGATATTGGAGATACCGAGAAGAAGTTCCGTTGCGTGATGTTTCGGGTTCGAAAGAACTTCGTCGGTCGCTCCCTGTTCAACAAGTTCGCCTTCGTTTATTACAGCCACGTGGCGGCAGATCGATTTTACAACGCCGATTTCGTGGGTGATTATGAAAACAGTAACTCCAAGCTTTTCGTTGATGTCTTTAAGAAGCTTGAGGATCGCTTTTGTTGTAAGCGAATCAAGGGCGGAAGTAGGTTCGTCGCAAAGAAGAATCGAAGGATTGTTTGCAAGGGCTCTTGCAATTGCAACTCTCTGCATCTGGCCGCCGGAAAGCTGGCTTGGATAAGATTTTGCTTTATTTTCAAGTCCGACAAGAGCAAGAAGCTCATCAACTCTTTTGTTTCTTTCTTCTTTTCCAACTCCGCTTAATTCAAGGGGAAAACCGATGTTGTCGCGAACCGTTCTCTGCATCAGGAGGTGATATCCCTGGAAGATAACGCCGACTCTTTTTCTAAGTTCGATGTTTTCCTTGCCGGAAAGTTCGGTTATGTTTTTGCCTTCAATATAAATTGCGCCGCTTGTGGGTTTTTCAAGCTGTGCAATACAGCGAAGGAGCGTTGATTTACCGGCACCGCTCATACCGATCACGCCGAAGATGTCGCCGGCTTCAACATGGGTTGAAACCGAACGAAGCGCATGAACTTCGTTTGAAGTTTTGAAAATCTTCGACAGGTTTTCAATACGTATCAAGTCTTATCTTCTCCTTACCAATCTTATTTGGGAAATAAAAAAAGCTCCCGTCCTCTTAAAAGGACGGGAGCATAAAACTCACGTGTTACCACCTTTTTTTGCCAAAGCATCGCTGCTTTGACCTCATCGGGTACTGCCATACCCTATCGCTTTAACGGGCGAACCCCGTCGCAGCCTTACCGAAAAAACGGCTCGGTGCGCAACTCCAAGGCCATCTTCAGCGCGTTCCGTTCGTTTCCCTTTCAGCAACCGGGAAATCTCTGTGGCCGCTTCCTGCGCCTACTCTTCTCTTCATTGTCTTTTAAATATTTGGCTTAATGAATGCATTATATACCCCTTTTCGGCGAATGTCAACACTTTTTTCAAAATATTTTTAACGCTTTAATATCCTGAAACCAATTTCATAACAAGAACGGTTATATCGTCCGAATGGCCGTCGTTTCTTCTGTCAAAAGCGGTTTTTGCAATTCCGGAAGCTATCTCTTCCGCAGATTTATCCCCAAGGCTGCGCAGTTCCGAAGGGATCCATTCGCTTCCGGCAGCGGTTACGCCATCGGTTATCATAAGGACCGTATCCCCTTCGCCAAGACGGATTCCGCTTTGTTCATATTCGGTTCCGCCCAATATTCCGACCGGAAGGGTAACGCTTTCCAGCTTCGAAACTTTTCCGTTTTTCATAACAAACGAAGCTTCCGCGCCTGCTTTATAAAAACAGGCCATTCCGGAATAAAGATTTACCGAAAAAGCATCCACCGTTGCAAAAGATTCCTCTTCCGATTTGAGCAAAAGAGCAGAATTTACAAGCTTTATTGCCGGGCCAAAACGAAAACCCGCCCTTACCATTCTTGCCACAAGCCCCGCAGTCATCATGGAATTCAAAGCCGCCCTTTCGCCGCTTCCCATTCCGTCGCTTAAAATCATGTGGGCACAGCCGTATTGGTCCGTAAAAAATTCAGCGCTGTCGCCGCAAAATTTTTCTCCTTCCGCGTTTATCGAAGCCGTTCCGAACCTTACCTGAACAAGAGGCTTTTCACAGAAAAAAAGCCTTCTTGCGTTTTCGGTGTCCCTTTTAACCGGTTTTGCCATATCGCAGCCGCAGATATCCGAAATTTCTTCCGTGATAACTGTCAAATCCGCTTTTTTAAGTCTTTCTTTTGCCCCGGAAATTTCCGCATTAAGGCAGCCGTCAACAGTATAATAACAGGTGCATGCAAAAATTGGAATATCCCTGTTTTCAAAAACACTTCTGATTCCGGCCGAAAGCTTTTTGTCAACGTTTTTTACCGATGAAGCTTCCGCCGCAATATCCCGAAGCAAAAGTGCCGCACCTTCAAATTGGTCGGTGACCACTTCGCGTACCTTTCTTATTTTTCTTTCCGCGGAATTTTTATCCGCGGCCTCTTTATATAATTTTTTTATATCATTATAAACAGCTTCGGATTTAACGCATTTTTCGCAAAAAGATTCATCTTCAAAAACGTTTTTCCCTGTTTTCGCGGCGTTTCCCATGCTTAAAAAAGCCTTTGCAGTTTCCGGGTATTGCTTTTTCCAGCATTCCGGATTTTTTGAGCACGCTCTGCAATTTCGTTCCGCCGCGGAATTGAGCACCGTGCTCAAAGCTCCTGTATTTTCTTTTTCCAGCGACGAAGCAACCCTTTTTGTTGCTGTCGCTATATCAATAAGACCTTCCGCCGCCCTTCCCATTTTTGAAAGAACAAGTTCCTTTACAGTTTCCGCATCGGCGGAACTTTCGCTTCGGAAAGCGATTGACGAAAGAGCTTTTTCCGCTTTTTGCGGAATAAACATGAAAATCACCGCAGAAATAACAGATTCATAAATCGGAATATAATCCGGATAGGTTTCTTTTGCAAGAAAACAAACAACCGCTTTTGATACCACAAAAACCGCCGCAACTATTATCTTTCCGAACGGAGAAAAAACCCCGCCCATAAGTCCACCGAGGGCATAACCGGCAATGTTTGCTCCAAGAGTTCCCGCCGTAAGCGAGACCGCCGTTCCGGAAGCTATTCCGGCAACAGCTCCGCCGCTTGCTCCCGCAAAAGCCGCCGCTGTAAGAATTATTGTTCCGGACAAAACTTCCCCAAGGCTTATTTTCCCAAATTTAATTCCGGAAAAAGAAGCCGCAACGAGAACCGCCGTCATAATTACGCAGGCTCTGTCGCTTCCGGAAAGAGTAAGCACCGGTTTTCCCTTTTCAAAAGCCTTTCCGGTCCTTCTGAAAAAATATGCCGCCCCGCATGAAAGAACCGTTTCCGCAAGGGCAAGAGCGCTTGTGTAACCGGAAATTATCGTTGCAGCCGCATATCCGAAGGAAGAAAAAGCCGTTGCTCCCCCGGCAACCAAAACCGCCGTTGAATCCCCTTCCGCAAATCTTTCAAAAACAAGTTTGGCTCCAAAGGCCATCAAAACCGCCGCTATGTATCTTATTGTGTTTTCTGGGCTTTGCGAAAGGATATAACCCATAATCGCGCCCGCCGCCGAAGGCAAAAGGCAATTTCTTTTAGAAGCAGCTACCGCCGCCGCCCCGAAAGGCGCCGTTTTTCCGAAAAGAAAAGTTCCGGATACTGCAAAAGAAAACATTGCCCAAAGGGCCATGCTCAAAAGGTCCGGAACGATCAATCGTGAAAAATCTATGTTTTTCTTCGGTATTTTTTTCGTTTTTACTTCCGTCATTTTATTAAAAAGCTCCTTTGTTTTTTATATTGCAAATATAACGCAAAGAAGCGGAAAAATATGTCAAAAAAGGCGCCCGCCGGGCGCCTTTTTCAGCATTTTTCGGTTTTTCTTCCGGTTTTGGTTTCGGCAAATGTTCCGAATTCATCCGGGTTTCCAATAACCATATCGGTTTTTCTGAGAACCATTACTTTTGTTCCGTCGCAAACAAAAAAGATGCTTCTGTTTTCAATAACATTTTCAAGATTTGTGTATTCCATCAAGGGAAGACCGTTTTCAAAAATTCCCTCTTCGTTGAAAACAACGGTATCTTCCGGAGAAAGAGAAGAATTTATTGCTTTTACAAGCTTTTTTGCGTTTTTAAGAAATTTTTCGCCGTTCGTCTTTCTCGGGATAACCGCGGAAATTCCGAATATAACCGCGCAGGCACCGACAATCATCGGAACTAAAAGCTCGCTCGGTTTCATAATTCCCGGAATAAAGAGAAAAAATCCGAGGGCAATACAAATAATTCCGTTTATTTTCCTGAAAAATCTGCGTCTTTTAAGCGCCGGTTCCGATAAATTCTTCTCGTTAAGTCTGTCCGTTTTTTCCCAAAGTCCCGGATATTTTTTGCGCGAAAAAAGTTCCGCGCGTTTTGCAAAAACTTCGGAAATCTGGTAAAGAATATCGTCGGTCAGTTTTTCGGGTTTGAAAACAAATTCCATTTTGCGGTGCCCCCTTTTTTCTTTATATTAGCACGCAAAAAAAACCCGCGCAATACGGAAGCGCAAATCTTAAGAAAGAATTAAAAACTGTCCGCCCAAATTTCAAGATATTTTTCAACAATTTCTTTTTCGTCTTTTCTGATGTTTTCAAGGCTTGCTTCATCAACTTCGGAACCATCTTTGTTGTAAAGTTCCGAAATCAAATCATGGTAAATATAAATTACATCGTTTTTCACCAGATATGCGGTAAGGCTTGTGTTCACCCTCATTGTGTTTTTGTCGTAATTGCTGCCGTAATAATCTTCCCTTTCGTCGCTGTAAACAACGATATATTCAATTCCGTTTTTGTTCACCCTGTGTTCTTCGCGGAAATTATATTTTTCACCGACAAAAGCCCATGCGGTTTCTTTTTGTTTGTCTTCGGTTTTTTCTCCTATATAAACTTCTGCAAAACAGTGGAAATCAATTTCGGTGCTTTCGCTGGACCAGCTGATTTTTATTTCATGCACCATATCCTGATTTCCTAAAACCGAAACTATCGGTCCTGAAGTTCTTACGCCAAGTTCCGGAATTTTAATTCTTTCGCATCCCACATACTCCAAAGCTTCCGAAAGATAATAAAATTTTTCAGATTTTGCAAGTTCCCCGTGTCCGGAACAGTTTTTTGGGTCACATTCAAGGTGGATTTTCCATGCTTCGCTAAGTTCTTCGGCGGTTTTGCGGATTTCTTCGCTGAATTCTTCCGGAGGAACGTTTTCCGCTTCATAGGTTATTCCGTAGCGTGTATAACCAAACTTGTTTCCGTCCTGGTCGGTAACGGTTCGCCAACCGGTGCTGAAAGACAGGCCAAGCGACTGCGCAATAACAATGGTTGCCGTTGCCCCAAGGATTATAATTGCGGCAACAAGCGCAAACCATTTTTTTGAAAAAACAATTTTTTCTTTTTCCCGCGGTTCGTGGGCTTTTATAACATATTCTTCTTCAATATCCGCAAAAAGGTCGATAAACTCTTCTTTTTTCATATTTCAAATCCCCTTTCCGCAAGATATTCCTTAAGATTTTTTCTTGTCCTGTTAAGCAATGAATAAATTCCGCTTTCTTTTTTTCCAAAGCGCTTTGCAATATCCTCAATGCTGTCAAAATACCAGTAGCGGCAAATAAAAATGCTGCGTTTTTCTTCCGGAACGGTTTTTAAAAATTCATTTATTGCCCCGACAATTTCTTTGCGTTCAAATTTTTCTTCAACATTGTCCTTTCCGGAAACGATTTCGTCGATTTCATCAAAAACAATTTTCGTTTCGCCTCCGCCGCGCTTTTTTGTTTCATTTTTACGGTATCTGTTAAGCGAAAAATTCCTTGTGATTTTTCCGAGAAAAAGCGAAAGTTTTTCCGGAATTTTCGGCGGAATTGAATTCCAGGCCGCAAGATATGTATCGTTAAGACATTCCTTTGCATCCTCTTCGCTTCCGAGAATGTTCTTTGAAATTGCAAGGCAATATCCGCCGTATTTTTTGTCCGTTTCAAAAACGGCCTGTTCGCTTCTTTCAAAATAAAGTTCTATTATCTTCGAATCTTCCGTAAAATCACTCCCTTTCACTTTTATATACACCGTTTTTCAAAAAAATTCGGCAGGTTTTTCCGATTTTTATTATATATTCAAAAACATTTTTTGCAAACAAAAAAGCGGCGGAAAACCGCCGCTTTTTTCTGTTTTGTTTTTTATCAGTAGAAATTTGCCCAGTTGTGGATGAAATCTTCGTGTTTTTCAAATTCTTCCTTTGCAAAATCGCCGTACATTGACGCTTCGTAAAGAATATCGTTTTTTATAAGGAAGGCATTTATTCTTCTTGTTTTTCCTTCGGCTGTTTTTAATTTTACAACAAGATATTCGATTCCGTTTTCGTTGGTATAGCGTTCTTCGGTAAAAGTTTCTCCCTCATCTGCCACAAACGGAATTGTTTCAACTGTGCCTTCGTTTTCAAAAAACACTTTTGCGGACATTGTGTAGTTGATATTGTATTCATCCAGGTCATAATCGTTCTGGAAATTATCAATAAGCCTAACAGAAAGGCTTGTAAGTTCTTCACCGGAATATCCTCTTAAACAAACCCGGGCTTTTTCGTAATTCAATTTAAAATCCGGAAATTCAAAACCTTCGAAACCTGTGTATTCAATAGCGGCTTCTCTGTTTCCGAAAAACTTTTCATAGCTGTGTTCGCCTATAACGTCAATAACTGTCGAAAGGCCCTTCCTTTCAATAAATTTTTCCCTCTCCACAGGGTCGGTAATTTCCGAAGCATACATGATCCTTTGGGTTCTGCGCTGGATTCCCTCCCTAAGTTCCTCCATTTCCTCAAAAGAATCCACAGGATATGTTCCAATATCAAAAGTCAGAGTGTAACCTTCTGCGGTATATTTTCCGGTTGTATCATCCATTTGATAATCAAAAATATTAAAACCGATATCAAATATTTCCGCAATTACAACCGTGGCGCTTGCAACAATAAGGCAGATGCAAGCCGCCAGCGCCGCCCATTTTTTGAAATGAAGGATTTTTGCGGTTTTGTTTTCTTCAAAAGGTTCGGTAATAAATTTATCGTTTGCTTCATTAAGCGCAAAAACAAATTCTTCTGCTTTCATATTTCAAATCCCCTTTCAATAAGATATTCCCGAAGTTTTTTTCTTGTTCGGAAAAGAGAATTTCGAACGCTGTTTTCTGTTTTTCCGGTGCGGCGGGCAATTTTTTCAACACTTTCGAAATACCAATAGCGAAGAATAAAAAATTCTCTTTTTTCTTTGGAAAGTTTTTCAAGAAAACCGTCTATCGCTTTTGTAAGTTCCCTTTGTTCAAAACTGTGTTCCGGGGTTTCGTTTCCCGAAACAAATTCCGAAATTTCTTCAAAAACAACTTCGGTTTCTCCTCCGCCGCGTTTTTCCGCATTTCTTTTCCGAAGCAGATTAAGCGCCAGATTGCGGCAGATTTTTGCCGCAAACGCCCGGAAATTTTCCGGTTTTTGGGGCGGAATATTGTTCCAAAGGCAAAGATATGTATCGCTCAGCGTTTCCTTTGCGTCTTCTTCGTTTTCAAGAATATTTTTTGCGCAGGAAAAACAGTATGCGCCGTATTTTTTCTCGGTTTCCGAAAGGGCTTCTTCGCTTCGGATTTCAAAAAGTTTTATAATTTCGCTGTCTTCCAAAAAAAATCTTTCCCCTTTCCGAAAAATATTTTCAAAGGCCTTCAACCATAAAGACACGTTTTTTCAAAAATAATCTCATTTATTCTACCATATTTTTGCCGATAAATCTTTTTATTTCAATATAAAAAAACCGTGCTCAAATTTGAGCACGGTTTTTTAACCACATTAAACTTTTATTCAGAAATCCTGTCACAGCGGACTGCAACTCTGCTTTCGCCTGTGTATGTGCAGGTGAAAAGGGTGAATTCAAAATCGCCGGAAGTCATTTCCTCCACAGCGTATTCCGGGAGCATTTCCACAGAAGCGACCTTGTATCTGTAAGTTTTGCCGTCCATGTCGGTAAAAGTTATCTGGTCGCCGTTAACAAGCTGTGAAAGCCTTCCAAAATGTTTTTTATAGTTGTGGGCCATTATAACAAGATCCTCGGTGTAAACCGAACCGGAATAGCGGCAGGGCGCCGTTTTAAGTTTTTCATAGTCCCAATCCGCCATTACCGGAAGTTCAATTCCAATCGCCGGGATCCCCACAAAGCCAAGATAATCGCTTCCGTCAATTTCGATTACGGTCATCTTTTTTTCATCCGGAGCAACAATTTCCGGTTCTTCCGTTTCTTCCTGCCGGATCTTGATTGCATCAACGATTTGCGGCATAAGTTCTTCCGAAGCTTTTGCCGCATCGTTTTGAAGCTTTTCGTTATAGAGGAAAAGCCCCAGCGAACCGAGAAGAAGTGCAAGGCCCAGCGCAATGAAAATCAATCCGAATTTTGCCTTCATTTCATTTTCCTTTCAGCAGAATGAAGAATGATTCCTACGCAAAGGAGAACCGCCCCGGAAACCGCCATTACCGGAACCGGCCAGTTTGTAAGTCCGGTATCCGGAAGTTTATCGTCCGGTTTTTCGGGTTTTTCGGGCTTTTCGGGCTCGTCCGGTTTTTTCGGTTCATCCGGTTCAAGTTCAACTTTCGGCGAAGCGTTTACGTCATAGATATATTTCCCGTCTTCATAAGCAGGAACGGAAACGAGGAACGGATTTACGTTGTTGAAACCGAGAGCCGATTCTTTTTGGATAACAAGATAAAGCCCGATTTCAAGGTTGTCGAACTTAACCTCTCCGAGGTGGTTTATTCTTTCGGTCCTTCCTGCAAGGCGTTTTTCAATTGCAATTCTCGCAAGGGCGTTTGCAAGTTCGGAAGAACCTATTTCGCTGAGAGGAACGGAGCAATCCTTAAAATCCTCGGTATAGGTGTAAAAATAATCTCCGTCTTTCTCCGCAACGTCCGCTACTTTATAAATGGTCAAAGTTCCGCCGGGAACCGCCTTATCACGGTATTCCATTTTGATAGTAATCGAACCTTTTTTGTCCGGATCCGGAACATCATGGGCAAAAGCACCGACAGAGGACATCGCAATCATAAGAACTGCAAAAAACAAAGAAACGATCCTTTTTGTCAAACAAAAAACCTCCTTTACCAAAAGAGATATTATTTACGGTCTGTTTTTGTGCCTTTCGTTTCCGAAAAGAAGCAGCAGGCACAAAGTTACAACAAGAACAGGAATAAAAACAAAAGGAACAACAATAAGTTTTTCAACGATCATCGCGTCGGAAGTTACCCTTACTTCCTGGGCTTCTTCAATATTGTCTGTTCTGTGTCCCCGAACAAGAAGCCTGTGGCTGTTGATTCCGTAAGGGGTGCAGGTTACAAGGGTGCAATAATCTTTTCCTTCTTCAATAAGAAGATCGCCCGTTTCTTCCGGAAGGACTATTCTTATCTGGTCAACTTCATAGGTAAGAACTTCGTCGAGAACGTTTAGGGTAAAATAATCCCCAACCTTAACTTTATCAAGGTCGCTGAAAAGTTTTGCAGAAGGAAGCCCCCTGTGGCCGGAAAGCACACAATGGGTGCTTTCGCCCCCTGTGGGAACGCTGGTCCAATCAAGATGTCCCACCGCAACCTGGAGAACCGGTTCTTCCGTTCCGTGGTAAAAAGGAAGCATAACGTCGATGCACGGGATGTTGATATACCCCATTACACCCGCGCCGCCCACGGTGAGCACGCTGTTATATTCCGCTTTTTCCGCATCGGAAAGGTGATATTGGTTTCCCCTTTCGGAAACTTTTTTGTTATATTCCCTTGCTTCTTTCCAAATTTCCTTATATTTATCGTCGTCTATTTCTGCAATCTGCTGGATATAATCCGTAACCGCATGTGAAGAAACCCTTGAGTTCCACCAATCGCTTACGGTAGGATACAGAAGCAAGGACAGACCTATGACCATTGCGAAAACGAGCACAACCGTTGATGATATGCCTTTTTTCTTCTTCATAGAACTCTCCTTACTGCTGTATTTTTCCGGCAACACCGGTGGGAGGGAGGTTTTTCCCTCCCACCGGTGTATCTGATTAAATTTCGTTTAATCTGTTATCGGAACAAAATTATTCGCTCATGCGTTTTTTGGTTACAAGGAATACAAGTGCTCCAACAAAGAGGATTCCGCCGGCAATGTAGAACATAGTGGTACCGATGCCACCGGTGGAAGGAAGGGTGGAACCTGCAACGTTTCTTACTACTACGAAGAAGGTGTTGCTGGTCATATCTTCCTGGATGTTGCTGTTGGTGCAGATGAATTCTTTGTTTTCGGGATGGAACTCAATTGTAAATTCAATGGGTTCAATGGTGTTGTAACCTGCGGGGGTTACGCTTTCGGTAAGGGTATAATCGCCTGCGCCAAGGCCGGTGAAGGTTACTTTACCGTCTTCGCCGACAAAAGCTTTGACTTCAACGCTTTCGGTTTTGGTAACAACTTCTTCTACTTCTTCGATTGCGTAATCCTTGGTAAGGGATTCATAAAGGTGAGAAGTTCTTTCATCAATATCGTCGGTTGCGGGGTCGTCTTCCTCAACGGGATCGGTGGTGGTGTAGCCTGCGTCATCTTTGAGTTTGTAATGGGTACCGGTTCCGGTTTCAACTTTTACAAAGGTTTCGCGGGTTACGATAAGGGTTTTAACTGCGTCGCCGCTAAGGGTAAATTCTGCGCCGGTAAGGATATTGCTCTGGCCGTCGATTTTTTCAACTCTGATTGCGGTTACATAGGTTTCAACTTCGTCATCAGGGGTTACCGTAGGAGGTTCGGTAGGTTCGGGTTTTTCGGTGGGAGGAGGCGGAAGGGTGGGAACTCCTTCGGTGTTGGGGTTGTTGTCATATTCAAGGCGAACTTTGTTGGGGTTGCCTTCAACGCCGATAAGTGCATTTTCGTTAACGGTTGCGGAATAAGTGAGAACAACTTTGGTGTCTTTGGTAATATCGCCTACTACCGGAGCTCCGGCAACTTCAAGAAGTTCGAGAGCAAGAAGATCCTGGATGCCTACGTAAATTTCGGTACCGCCTTCATAAGGATCGCCGGTTCCTGCATAAGGAGTTGCGGAAACATAGAAATATTCGGTTACGTCTATTCCGTTAACGGTTACTCTAACGGTTTCGCCTTTATAGGTAAGGCCTTTGGAAAGGGTATCTCTGAATGCATAGTAGTAAGTTTCGTAATCATTAAGGTTTGCGGGAAGGGTGCCGACGATTTCGTAATTAACGTCTTCGCCTACGCCTGCTTCGTTGACGTCAACTCTGCTTTCGCCTTCAACGATTTTCTTTTCGGTGGTGGGGAATTCGCCTTTGTGGCTGATTTTTACATCAGCGATAACTTTGAGCATGTGGCGGGAATAAGTGCTGTTGGGGGCATCGGAAATGGTTTCGTTGATAACGATATAATAACCGTCTTCAAGACCGGTAATCTGATGATGCTGCTCGGTGGTGTTATAAGTGGAATCGGTTCCCATAATGGTTACGGGAGTTTTTTCGTTTTCAAGTGCAATATGTTCCGCAACGATTTCTGCAAATTCGATTGCAAAAGGATCATCAACAGAATTGGTGGATTTTGCCGCTACAACTGCTGCAACGTCTGCTGCGTTGCTGCAGGTTCCGTAGGAAGCGCTGTCCGCTGCTTTAAGAGCTGCAAGAAGAGCTTCGCCATTAACGCCGGTACCCCAAACGATGTTGGAAAGAACGCCTTTGGAGCCAAGATCGCCGGAGAAAACCTGGTATGCGGTATAAACATATTCGGTGTTCTGGTTGTTGAAAATTGTGATTGTATGGCTATGCGGAGCTGCAAATGCGTTTGCAGAAAGGCTGAAAACCATGATAAGGCAAAGAACAATGGCTAAAACTTTTTTCATTTAAGTTTTCCCTTCTTTCAAAAAATTTAATAAAAACTTTTTATTTATTTCGGATATATTCCCCGGCGCTTTTTGGTCTGTCAGGGAAAAGAGGCCCTGCTTAATAATGTGCTCCTTCTCTGCGTTTGCGCCTGCGACTGTATCCGTACATAATAGCGCTTGCTGCAACAAGCACAGCGCCCAATGTATAAATGGAATTTGTTCCGCTTCCTCCGGTTGCGGGAAGTAAATAGAGGATTTCGTTTACAACTGTTCCGTTCCACGGAACTTCGCTTCCGTCCTCCGCGGTTATCGTAACGGTTGTTTCGTCATAAGCAACCGTTACACGATAAACGTTTTTGCTTGCTTTATATCCGTCCGGAGCTTTTGTTTCGGTAAGAAGATATGTATGTCCGGAAGGAATTTCGGTAAACCTTACAACGCTGTTTTCGTCGGTTTCGGCGGTTTTTTCGGGAATTGAAACATGGCCTTTTCCGTCACCGCGGCAGAATCCGCAGCTTTCGGTGTCATGGCTCAGCGTAAAGCTTGCGCCTTTAAGAAGATCTCCCACATCGTTTGTTTTTGTAAATTCAAGTTCTGCAAGATAACCTTCTACCGCCGGAATCGGGAAATCAACGGTTTTTCTGTCGGAAATCGTAACGTTGGTTCCAACCTGTTCAATTACTCGGTAAGTAAGGGAAGTTACGTCGTTTGTGTCGTAAGACTGTCGTTCAACAAACTGATCCATTTCGTTCTGCAGACGAACTCTGTATTTAAGGGTGCATCTGTAGTTTGTTATGTTTCCTGCAACAGTACTTACGTATCCCGACTGTTTGATATCCCAATAAATCGTCTGCTCCGCAGTGTCGAAACTTGCGGTATTTTCATACTGTGCGCCGTCCTTGCTTTCACCTTTAAGGGAGCCTTCAACAAGTGTTCCGGCTTTGTTATAGAATCCGATGAACTCAACGGAATCCTGCTCATGAACGCCCATATCGCCCATGGGGTCGGTTGCAACCCAATCAAGGTGAGAACTCTGCGCGTTCAGTTCCTTGATCTCGGTAAAGATGCTGTCGAATGCGGAGTTAAGACCGGAAGCATTTGTACTGTCGTAATAATAACCGGAACCGATTTTGTTTCCGAGCCAGTTTTTAAATGCGTCTGAAGTATCCGCCGCGCCGATTTCATAGTTGGTGTTTCTTCGGTCAACAACCGCATGGCTTGTGTTAAGGCACTGGTCAACGTATTTTTTAATGGTCTGGTCGCCTATTCCGGCGCCGATGGAGAAGATTGTAACTCCGTTGTTCTTCATCGTCGTTGCCTGTTTTCTTGCGCGAATTGCCGCTTCGTTGGAATAACTTGTTCCATACGCGCAGGGACGGTTCTTTCCGTTAAGCTTCTGGACCGAATCATAGAACCTTGTTCCGTTTTCGTCATAAGGATCATAACCGTCATATGCGGCGCTTGTTCCGGTGTTGAGATATGTGGTCGGGAAACCGTCGCTAAGGAATACGACGTATTTATGTTCGTTGTCTGCGGCATTGAGCATATCGTATGCTCTCTTAAGTCCGCCTTCAATGTTGGTAAAGCGATTATGCGCGGAAGCATATCCGCTTGCATTGATAATGGCTCCGGTTTTATCGCGCATCGATTTGATAAGCGATGTTTCCTGGGCAGCCGTTGAACATTGGCTGAGCGCAAAAATCTGATGAGCGTCGGTGTTGAAAGCAACAAATCCGATTTTGCTTGCGCCTTTGTTGTTTTGGCGGAATTGTTTAATAAAGTTTTCCGCCGCGGTCATAGCCGCTTTATATCTTGTGGTGTTTCCGAAGTTTGCGTTCATCGTTTGGGAAATATCCATTACGATTACAACCGCCATATCCGGCTCTTTATAAACTTCGGTAACAATATCCTGTGTAATAACCTCAAGGGTGATATCGAAAACGTTTTCGATATCGGTTCCTTCAATAGTTTTGCTTACGTAAACCGCGCCTTCAGAAGATGTGTTGCTTCCGCCTTCGTTTCTTATCTGGCTTGCGGAAGTGTTTTCTCCTGCCATAAGGGTTTGCGGCGTTCCGGAAGAGAACGCAAGCTGGGTTCTGAAGGAGGAGGAAACTTCGCTTTTCGCATACATTGTTTCGGCGTTCTGGAATTCTTCGAACCATCCGCTTTGTTCAAGAAGCTTCCAGTTGTAACCTTCGGAAGTTTCCGCAACTACCATTTCGCCTTCGTTGATAATTGCCGAAAGCTTATCGGAAAGATCAATAAACGCTTCTTCGGAAATATATCCTCCGAGATATTTTACCGCAACTTTGTCCCAAAGTTCATCCGCCGCGGCCTTTCTTGCTTCGGAATCCTCAATAATAAGGATATCTTCATATTCTTTATGGAGTGCTTCATATTCAGCGCGCTGTTCGCCTTCGCCTATGGGGTTGGAAACGCTGAAAATCTGCGATTCAACAGTAAGTTTTTCTGCAATTCCGTGGGTTTCGCAAGTTCCTTCCCATGTTCCCTTTTCCATGGCTGCGCTTATCTGAACAGAAACTTTTTCGCCGTGGGACATATCAAAGATCTTTACCGCAGCGCTTTCTGTAAAAGTTCCGGGAACTGCGGATTCTTCAATGTTTGCGGCCTTGATACGTTTGTAACCGGTAAGAACCTGGAAAACTTTTTCCTCTTCGTCAACAGTTCTTGTTTCTTTAACAACAACCGCTTCCTCAAGCCAGGCCATCGCTTCAAGGTCAAACGCCGCTTTTTCTTCCGGAAGACCGAGAACAAATTCAAGCTTCACTCTCGCTTCGCCGAATTTTTCTTCGGAATAGGAAGTTATTTCAGCGGTGAATCCAAGAAGAGCGGTTTCGCCGTTTTTAACGGAAGCATTTTCCGCCGTTACCGCGTCAAGCTTGCTTACAAAGGCTTTGTCTTCCTCAAGAGCGGGAAGCTGTTTCCATTCTGCTTCGTTGAGCACGGTTTCAAGTTCGTCGAGCACCGAGATATCTCCGGCAATCGCCTTTTGAGCATCATCAAGAGCATTATGTGCTTCTCTTGCTGCCGCAATCTTTTCCTTGTGCTCAACAAGATATTTGTCGAAAGATTCTTTATCAAGAACCTTGTTGAATTCTTCAAGTTTTGTTTTTGCTTCTTCCGCGGAAGGAAGTTCTTCAATCATCGCCGCAACATCGGAAGCTGCGTTGATCTCTTCCTTAACCATCGGATTTCCGGGAAGTTCGTAGAACCCCAGAACCACAGGATCGGCGGTATCGTAAACAAGATATTCAACTTTGTTGTTTTTCGTATCGCCGGCTACAATCTCTATCTGGGTCGTTCCGGAAATTTTTCCGGAAACAATTCCGAGAATTTCTGTTTCCGCATCGGAATCGGTATCAACAAAGACGATGTCGCCGGTTTCCGGAACAAATTCCGCCGCCGGGCGAAGTTCCTGAACGGAATCAAGTTCAAGAAGCCATTTTTCCGGATTTTCCACAATCGGGAAACCGTTTATTCCCGCATATTCCGCGCAGAAGGAAACGAAATATCCGCTCCAGTTTCCGTAAGGATCGCCGTATTTTTCACCATAGCGGGTATATCCTTTGAAAACATCGTTTTCAAGAACAACGTTCGTTTCGCTTTCGGAATATCCGATCTGGGTTTTTGCAACAGAAAGAATATCCTGCGCCCAATTTCCGGTGAAATCAACTTCGGAAAAATCTTTTTCCCAATCTTCCGCAGTTTCCACATCAGAAGCGATATCTACTTCTTCGGAAATACAGGAAGCTTCGTGCTCATGTTCCGGGATGGTGCACACAAGGTTTTCACCGTCAAAACATCCTTCGCCGTGGGAATGTACACCCATTCCGCATACATAAGATGTTTCCGCTTCCTCGCTGGAATAGCAGTTTTCGGTGTGGATATGTTCTTCCGCGGTGCATACAAGAAGTTCTTTGGTTTCAGATTTTATGCAGGATTCGCTGTGGGTATGTATTTCGATCTCCTGCACCGTGCAGCCAAGCGTTCCGTCATTTTGATAGCAAAGTTCGGAATGCTCGTGCAAAACCTCCTGATTTTCTTCAAGTCCGCAGATATATTCTTCAACCGTCACCTGTTCGTAACAGGCTTCGGTGTGGAAGTGTTCTTCAAATCCGCAAACCGGTTCTCCTTCCATTGTTATTGCGGGAAGAATAAGCGCATAGGTCGTGCAGAAAACTGCAGCGATTACAAGCGGTCTTGCAATTTTTGACCAGATTCTTTTTATTCGGTTGTTTTTTGTAATCTCGTTTGCTTTTGCAAGCAACGCTTTTTTCATACTACCCCTCCAATCCTTTAAAGACTTTTTTGATGGGATTATTTTACGAATCCGAATCTGTCCAACGGCCAGACTCTGAATACGATTTTTCCTACGATCTGTTCATCGGAAATACATCCGATGCTGCTGTGTCTTGAATCCACCGATGTTTCTCTGTGGTCGCCGATGAGGAAATATGCTTCCTCCGGAACCTGGTACGGAAGTTCAATATCGCAGATTCCAAAACTTTTTTCTTCAATGTAAGGTTCAACGAGAATGCTGTCATCTATAAGAACAACTCCGTCTTCGCGGATATCGACCCATGTTCCCGGGCCTGCGATATATCTTTTTACAAGAACCTTGTTGCCGTAATAAAAAGCAACTATATCGCCGGGTTTAAGTTCTTTTGCTTTTATTGAAACAACTATCTCGCCTTCCGCAAGGGTCGGGCTCATTGAAGAACCGAATATTTTAAGAACCGGAAGCCAAAGTGTTGCGACAAGAACAGCTATCGCTGCGGCGGTTATTAAAGCAAAAACCGTGCTTTTAAGCGTTTTTTTGTACCGCGTTTTGTATTGTTCTCTTTTAAGTTCTTTTTCAACCTCTTCCGCTACCGGAAGTTTTTTCAATAACATAATTTCTTCCTAACCGATCACTCTTTTTCG
This sequence comes from Oscillospiraceae bacterium, assembly GCA_017435745.1. Classification (GTDB taxonomy): domain Bacteria; phylum Bacillota; class Clostridia; order Oscillospirales; family Ruminococcaceae; genus UMGS1668. Next base: position 4,828 of record JAFSEN010000022.1, on the reverse strand, counting down.
TTTATGAAATCTTTCATTTCATCAAGCAAAGCCTTTGTAACGGCATCTGCGGGTTTTCCTTTTCGGATCCTTTCCGCTTCATATTCCGCATCTTCAAGGATTTTTTTACATTTTTCTCTTGTTTCTTTTTTCATCATTGCGATGTTTTCAAGATATTGTTTTGCGGCGGCTTCGGCTGCTTTAAAAACCCCGTTTATTCTTACTGATGCTTCCGCAAGCGAACCGGATTTTTCAATCCCTATTCTTCTTTCGTTAAGCTCCGTTTCAACTTCTTCAAGCTTTTTTTCAAGCCTTTCGGTTTCTTTTGTCTGTATAAGCAGCAATTCAAGAAGTTCTTCCCTGCTCAGATGTCTGAGATCTTTTTCTTTCATACATCTTCCTCCGGAATTTATTTTTTTCTCTTCTCCCTTATTGCCTGTTTAAGGTTTTTTTCGTTTACATTATTTACGTATTCCTTAAATTCTCCGAGAACACGTTTTCCAAGCGTGCGGTAATCAAGAGCAAAAACTTTTGAAATTTTAATTTTTCTCATTTCCTCCGGAACGCCGTAAATGGTAAGAATCGTGTTAAGCGCGGTTTCTATCCTTAGCGGAAGAGGTACGCTTTCTTCGGATGCCACGAAGGTTGCATATTCGATTCCGGAAACGATGTTTTCCGTCGCTGCCCATTGTTCATCCGTCCATTCCGGATGATACTGGCCGAAAATCCTTTTTGTTTTTTCTGTGTCGTTTTCTCTGATCAGATTAAGAATCATTTCAGAAGAATATGCCGAAACAAAAAGATCTTTGGCAACTTCGTCTTCTTCACAGGCTGCGGAAATCGTTGTAATTTCAAGGCAATATGCAAGCATTGAAGTTCTTCCTTCATTTGCGGCCTGTTCCAAAAGTTTTTCCTGAAAATCAAAAATCTCTTCGACCAGAACAGCCATAAGGTGTTCTTTTGATTTAAAATAAAAAGTAATGTTGCCGGTGCTGATATCAAGTATCTTTGCAATTTTTGCAAAAGACGTGTTTGTATAGCCTTCGTCAATAAAAAGCCTTGCTGCAAGCTGTATTATCTGAAGCCTTGTATCAGGACGTTTTTTGTTGATATGCGGCACAAGAACACCTCCCTGTGTGGCGCTTTGTTTTTTGGAAGCGTGCGAATTGTATTCATGCAATTTGTTTGCGTGCAATTTGCACGCGTGCTAGCTACCTTCATTATAACCTTTTTTTCATAACTGTCAACATGTTTTTTGAAAAAATTTTCCGGATTTTCTTTAAAAATTTTCCGGTGAAAAAATCCGACGGATATCCATTTGTTTTCCTGCGTTTTTTGCTGTTTTTATGCTGAAATTCATTTTTTCGGTGCTGTTGAAACTTTATTTATAATGTGTTATACTATGATGTAATTTTATATTTTAATATGGGTAATTACGTAATTTTTTCATCTCTATCAAGGAGGTTTTGATATGGAAAACATTGAAAACACCGCAGCCGCAGCACCGGAACGCAAAAAACGCATTTTCAGCGGAATCCAGCCCACCGGCGTATTCACCCTTGGAAACTATCTTGGCGCGATCAAAAACTGGGAAAAACTCCAGGATGAATATGACTGCATCTATTCCATTGTAAATATGCACGCCATCACCGTCCGCCAGGACCCTGCGGAACTTCGCAAACGCACCCTTGAATCCTATGCGCTTGCAATGGCCTGCGGAATCGACCCCGAAAAAAGCATTCTCTTTATCCAAAGCCATGTTCCCGCTCATGCAGAAGCAAACTGGATTCTCAGCTGCTCCACCCAGTTCGGCGAACTTTCAAGAATGACCCAGTTTAAGGATAAATCCGCAAAACACGCCGACAACATCAACGCGGGGCTTTTCACCTATCCCGTTCTTATGGCAGGCGATATTCTTCTCTACCAGGCGGACGTTGTTCCGGTCGGCGTTGACCAGAAACAGCACCTTGAACTTGCCCGCGACATTGCGGAACGCTTTAACGGTCTTTACGGAAAAACCTTTACCGTTCCGGAACCTTATATTGCGTCTTCCCAGGGCGGCGGCAAAATTATGAGCCTTGCCGACCCCACCAAAAAAATGAGCAAATCCGACGAAAACCCCAAGGGCTGCGTTTATATTCTTGATGAACCGAACGTTATCATCAAAAAATTCAAATCCGCAGTTACCGATTCGGATATGGAAGTTGCTTACCGCGAAGGCAAGGACGGAATCAACAACCTTATGACCATCTATGGCGCTGTTACCGGTTATTCCATGGATTCCATCCAGCGCGATTTTGAAGGAAAAGGCTACGGCGATTTCAAAAAAGCAGTCGGCGAAGCTGTTGCCGAACACCTTGCTCCCGTCCGCGAAAACTATGCAAAATATCTTTCCGAAAAAGCATATCTTGAAGAATGTTACCGCAAAGGCGCGGAACAGGCCGAAAGAATTGCCCAGCGCACCATTGATAAAATGTATAAAAAAGTCGGCTTTGTTGCCAGATAAGGTGAACCTATGCGAATTTTATGCCTTGGCGATGTTGTCGGTACAATCGGTACCGAAGCTCTTCGCCGCCATATGCCTGCTCTTAAAAAACGCTATTCTCCGGACATAATCATAATAAACGGCGAAAACGCCGGCGACAACAGCGGCATCACAGCTAAAAACTGCGATGCTCTTTTCGCCATGGGTGCAGATGTTATCACCGGTGGAAACCATTCGCTTCAAAACCGGGATATGTATGATATTTACGAAAGAAACTACGGCGCGCTGCGCCCGGCAAATCTTCATCCAAATGCTCCCGGTTCCGGCGTTTACGTTTATGAAAAAGGAAAATATCGCTGCGCGGTAATAAGCCTTATCGGAAATGTTTTTCTTGATTTTGCTTACGAAAGCCCTTTTATCGCCGCGGAAAAAATCATAAAAGAACTTGGCATAAAACATGTTGTAATTGATATCCATGCCGAAGCCACAAGCGAAAAAATTGCCCTTGGAAGATATGTTGACGGAAAAGCTTCGCTTGTTTTCGGAACACACACCCATGTTCCCACAGCGGACGAATGCATCCTTCCCGGCGGCACAGCCTATATCACCGATATCGGAATGTGCGGCCCGATAGATTCCGTTCTGGGCGTTGTAACAAAATGCTCCACCGATTTTATGATAACCCACCTTCGGGGAAAAGGCATGGAAATTGCAAAAGGCCCCTGTAAAATCCAGGGGATTTTTACCGAAACCGATGATTCCACAGGAAAGGCGCTCAGCATCGAGCGATTTGAAATAGACGATCCCAAAAAATGAGATTTTTGAAAATAATTTCACTTTTACTTGCGGCCGTTTTGTTGATAAGCGGCTGTGAAAACCGCGCAGAAACTCCTCCGGCGTTGGAAACCGAACCCTCTTCCGTTCCGGAAGAACCCATAGAAATAACCGAGGAAGAACCGTTTGCCTTCCGTATCCCTTATGATTATGAAGAGGGAGTTTCTCCTTATACCACCCTTTCAAAGCCAAACCGCTTTGTCTGCGAACTTATTTACCGTTCCATGGTAAGCCTTAAATCCGATTACAGCTACGAGCTTGACCTTGTTTCTGAAATTTATACCGAAGACAACATCAACTGGTATATCTATCTTTCCGAAGGCGAAACTTTTCCGGACGGAACGGAATTTACCGCTTATGACCTTCGCTATTCCTTCCAGCAGGCAATGGACGAAGGCAGCTATTATGCAAAAAGTCTTGAATGCGTAAGCAGTCTTAAAGTTGTGAACGCAACCTGTCTTCGCGTTTCTCTTTATTACGCTAACAGATATTTCCCAAATCTTCTTACTTTTCCGGTAATTTCTTATGAAACCGTGAAAGACCCGCTTTATTTCCCCGACCGTTACTATTTCAACGAGGATGAAACAAAGCTTATCTGCGATATTTATTCTGCGGCTCAGGAAATCGAACTTGTTCCTGCGGAGGATATGGACCTTCTTACCTACGAAATGCGGATGGGACGCTATGACTGCATCTATGTTCCGGACCCGCTTGACACCGGTTCCGCCGCAAACGGAGGCACCCTCGGTATGCAGAGCAACCGCATGGTGTATCTTGGATTCAACAGCTATTATGCGTTCACTTATTATGCGGATTTCCGCAGAGCGGTTTCCGCCGCAATCGATTATGACCGCATTGTTACCGACGTTTACAGACATTTTGCTTCCGCGCCAAAAAAACTTTATAATCCCGATTTTTACGAGATGCAGTACGTTTCAAAAAACAGCCTTGACCTTATGTCCGCAAACCTTATACTTGACGACATGGGATTCGACAACCGGGATTCCGAAGGATTCCGCACAAATAAACGCGGAAAAAGAATTTCGCTGAAACTTATAGTCTGCAACGAAAGCACCGTAAAAGTAACCCTTGCAAACGCCGTTGCGGAAATGCTTCTTGAAGCGGGAATCGAGGTAAATGTTTCCGCTCTTTCCTACGGTTCTTTTATGACTTCGCTCAAAAACGGGAACTATGACCTTTATATAGCTGAAATGCGCCTTGGGGCCGATATGGACCTTACAAAAATCCTTACGCCCTATGAATATCAATATTCAGACTTTGAATATATCAACTACGGCGTTCCGAACAGCGAAAAACTTTATTTCAGCTGGCTCAATTTTATGGGCGGTTCCATAACACCTTCCGAATTTGCTGCGGTTTTCGAAGATATAACGCCTTTTGTTCCCCTTTGTTACACAAAGGGCTGCGCAATTTTCAACCGCGACCTTCCGTTCACCCTTTTCGGAACGGATTTTGATATGTTCTATAATATTCTTGAATGGAAAATAGAATAAACATTAAAAAATATTA
>JAFSEN010000021.1 GCA_017435745.1 Oscillospiraceae bacterium | reverse complement strand
TATATCAACAAAAATTGAAGCGGTCGGAAAGAACGGAGGGAGAATATGCTGCACTTTTTAAACAGCATTAAAGTTGACAAAAAAACTATGCGGTTTTATGCGGAATGTTCCCTTTGCGGAAAGCGAAAGCTCGGTCCGCCGGTACCCATTTTATGCCGCGGAAGAAAAAGGCTTGAAAACTGCGAAAAGGGAAAATCAAATCCTTTAAGCCAAAAAGTTTTCAATCACGTAAAAGCCGCGGCAATGCAGATCCTTGCGGTGCATTTTAACCAATGCAGAAGCTGCCTTTGCTGGGTGTGCGACGATTGTTATGACGAAAACGATCCCTGCGGTGCCTGCAAAAAGTGTTCCGAAAAAAGAAAAACCGCACTTGCAAAATGCGAAAACATATAAGGAGTGAATTTTATGGGATTCCTTGAAAGAGCAATAAGAAAAGGAGTAAGCCAGGGAGTCGGCAGAGCCATGGGAGAAGCGCTGAGCAAGGCAATCGAACCCCATGCAAACGAGCTTGCAAACAAAGCGGCACAGCGCATTGACGAAGCAGCCGCAAAAAATGAAGAATACGAAAATCAAAGAAGACAAAATTCCGCTTTTAACGGCGCATTTGCAAATCTTGAAAGAGCCGCGAACGATTATGCAACCCAGCTCGGCAAAAATATGAAAATCTGCCCCGGCTGCGGAGAAACCGTTACCGCAGATAAAAAATTCTGTCCCCATTGCGGCGCAAAACTTCCGGAGCAGACCGTTGCGGAAGGCGCTGTTTGCCCGAACTGCGGAAAACAGAATTCCATAGGAACAAAATTCTGCCAGGATTGCGGAACAAAGCTTCCGGCGGCAGTTGCGGAAGAACAGGCGCAGCTTATGAAGGACGACGCGGTTATGGCGGAATGGGACGAAAAGCTTGCCGTTTACCCCAAATGGACTTTGGGCGGAAAAGATTACTATATCGAAGAATATGACGCCGGAACTTTCGGCTTTTCCGCAAGATTTGCAACGCCTGTCGGCGCCCAGGCTGCAGTACGACAATACAGAGAAGTTCTTTTGCAAAACGGATTCCGTCAGGCAGGTCAGTATCCGAACATAGAAAACCTTTATAAAAGAATAAACGGAACGGTATATCATGTAGATACGGAGCATTGCTTTGAAGGCGACAGCGACTGTCCGCAGATATATTTCAACGCCGCGGAACCTTACGGCGGTTTTGATTATGTAAAACCGGAACCGAAAAAACAGCTTGAGCTTAAAGACCTTAAAGGACTTTTTAAACGCTGAACAAAATCCAGAAAAATATAAAAAGGAGGACAACACCATGAAAAAACTTTTGGCAATCTTTTTGGCGGCCATGATGCTGCTCTCGCTTTCTGCCTGCGGCGGAGGAAACAAAAAGGACATTGTAGGAACCTGGCACATAGTTGACGAAACAACTCAGACGGAATACGGACTTGGAATCCAGTTTGAGAAAGACGGAACCCTTCGCTACGGACTTACGGAGGAAATGTTCGGGGAGGACGTCAGCGAAGAGGACCTTGCCGCTCTTGATTTTCTTATGAAAATGGAATATAAAATTAAAAGCGATACGGAAATGGAAGTTACCATGAAAACGCTTATGGGCCTTGCAAAGGAAAAAGTTACCGTTACATATTCCCTTGACGGCGATACCCTTGTTTTCGATGGTGTAACTTATACAAGGGTTAAATAAGGAGGTGCGAAAATGGCAAGATTCTGTCGGGAATGCGGAAGCGAGCTTAAACCGGGAATCGCCTTCTGCACCGAATGCGGAGCCAAAGCTCCGGAAGAAATAAAATCGGAAGTCATTCACGAACCGGCGCCTGCACCAAAACCGGTGCCGGCACCGGCAGCCGCTCCTTCGGAGGAGGCTCCGGCAAAGGGAAGCAAATATGAACCGATCACCACCTGGGGATACGTGGGAATACTTCTTCTGATGTGTCTTCCGGTAATCGGATTGGTT
>JAFSEN010000020.1 GCA_017435745.1 Oscillospiraceae bacterium | reverse complement strand
TCATTGTCGAAACCTTTTTGAAATTGAAAAATGGCGGAGCGGTAGATTTCAATTTGATGTCCGAAATATTGTTTGCTTGGTCAAAGAAATGGATTGCTGATAATAGTTAAGCCAATTCCAATTTGACAAACTGATTAGCATAGTTTTAGTCCCAAAAGAGAGTTTCACTTTCCGCTTAATAGTTTCATTTTTGAGTGAAACCAAATGAAACCTTTTGAAACCGTAGCATTATTATCAACTGTTACCAGCTAAAAAGCAGCAGACAAAATGTCTGCTGCTTTTTTTGTTTTTATTCATGTATTTCAATCGGAAGTCCATCCGGATCTTTAAAAAATGTCGCTTTTCCGCCGGAAAATTCATCTGTCCGTACGGGTTCGCAGATTATTCCTTTTGCTTCAAGTTCTTTTACTGCAGAATCCACATCATCAACCTTAAATGCAATGTGGCGAAGACCGTAACTTTCGGGAGAAAGCCTTTTCGGATGGTTTTTCATTATGAAAAGTTCAAGTTCTGTGTCATTATTTATTTTCAAATCGATTTTCCAATCTTCTCTTTCCGGACGATAATTTTCCCTGATTATTGAAAAGCCAAGTTTATCCACGTAAAAATCCAGCGCTTTATCTTTATCGGAACAAATTATTGCAATGTGATGAATAATGTTCATCTGAAGATATCTCCTTTAGTTTTATTTCATTTTATTTTATCACAAAAAAACAGCGGGAACAATCCCGTTGTTTTATATTTTATGCATGCATTTTTCTTGTCGGCCTTTCGCCGAATTTTCTTTCATAAGCTCTTGCAAATCCGCTTTGGGTTTCAAAACCGTATTGCAGCGCAACTTCAAGGGCGGTTTCCCCTTCCTCGATTTTCTTTTCCGCAAGTTCAAGGCGTTTTTCCCTTACGTAATGCATAAGGCTTTCGCCTGTGGATTCCTTAAAAATCCGGCAAAAATGGAAAACGGAATATCCTACATTCGCCGCGATGCTTTCCGCCGTAAGTTCATCGGAAAGGTGCTCGTTTATATAAATTTTTGTTTTCTCGATGCTTTCTGTGTAATCCATATATAAAACCTCTTTTCGGTATAAAATTCGGGAGGTCGGCGTAAAAGCAGGAGTGAGAATTAACTTTTACGCCGGCAAAATGGAGATGACAGTTTCTTTATATATAAAAAAAGCAAAAACGGACTTTTTCGGATTGAAAAAAGTCCGTTTTTGCTAAAAAAGGGGCTGCCAGTTAACTGACAGCCCTTCTTAATAATTCCGATAATTTTATAAACCGTGGACTCCCCTTAACCCGAGAAAACGATCTTACGGAAATTATCCTGACTTATGCTTCATCCTCCGAAGGCGCCTTCCCATCTTTTCGACAGTGGCACATTGCCTTCTTCGTCGGCAAATACAGTTGAGGTAACAGTAACGGATTCTCACCGTTTTCCCTTTCGCAAAATTGCGAAAGCCATTAAGGCAACCATAAGACCCACGCTATTCACTTTTCAAACTGCAATCATATTTTATCATTGCAGATATTCCCTTGCAAGTCCAAACTTGCTGAAATCAAAGTTCCGGAACTTTCTTCGGCATTTTTTCGCTTTCAACAACCGTTACCATATCGCAAAGAGCCTTCAGTTCTTCGGAAGCGTAGCGTCCGGTGAAAACAAGTTCGGTACCTGGAGATTTAAGGGAAATCAGTTCTTCAATATCTTTTATTGTAACAAGGCCGAAATACATCGGAATGGTTATTTCATCGAGAATCACAAGGCCGAAATTTGCGCTTGAAAGCGCCTGCTTTGCCCTTGCAAAGCCTTTTTTTGCGCAGTCCAAATCGGTTTTATCCGGTTCGCGTCCGGCAATACATCCGGTTCCGCAGCCAAACTGGGCGGTTACGATTCCGGGAATCGCTTTGCGCAGAGCCATTATATCCCCTTTGGGGTCATCCTTTATGAACTGGCCGACGAAGACGCGTCTTCCTTCGCCGAAAACTCTTAACGCAAGGCCGAGAGCCATTGTTGTTTTTCCTTTTCCGTCGCCGGTATAAAGTCTAACAATTCCCTTGTTCAAAAAAGACGCACCTCCTTTACATATCATTACAGATTAAATATACACCTTCGGCCCAAAAATATCAAGGTTTTTTATAGATGGGTTTTATAAGTTTTTCCGCAGCTTTAAGAAGTTTGAAATCAGCTTTTGCCATTTCAAGGTTGTCGCCGCTGTTCATACAGGGGCGTACAGCTTTTGCAACTTCCGGGAAGAATTCCTCTTTTTTTCCGTCGAAATCCACCACAAGGAAAAGATGGGGCGCAAGGTCGCTTTCTTTCTGTGCCCAAAGAATATATGCGGAATAGACGTTTTCATATTCCGAAAAGAAAGCGCAAAGCGCCTTCGAAATTTTTTCAGGAATGAAAGAAGGTTTCATAAGCCGGATATTTCCTTCCTGTTTTTCGGTAGGTCTTCCTCCGTTGCGCTGAAAAACAAGGGATTTTCCGTGGGGGTTCATGATGATTCCGGCAATTTGGCCTTCGCTTCTTTTAACGATTTCGTCGATTTTAGAAAAAGGCATAATGTTTGCCCTGTCTTTGGGAAGGGGGCTTTTTTCAAAAGCTTTGAACGAAGAAAAAATCGGAAGCATTTTTCCTCTTTGTTTTATATCGAGAAGCGGAATTGTGTTTACGCTGTCCCTGTAAGGAACGAGAAAATTTGCTGTTTCTGCCCTTCCGAAAAATTCCCGGAGGATTTCTTCATCCGGTTTTTCAGCCATTTCGTCCGCAACGGAATCTATTTCAAGTCCGTTATCAAAATTTTCAATATCCATATTCATTGAATTTTATCCTCCTGTTCCTTTATTTTGTCCAACAGCTTCTGCATATCCTCCGGAAGAGGACTTTCGAAGCTGAGCATCTCTCCGGTTATAGGATGCTCAAAAACCATTTTGCAGCGGTGGAGCGCTTGGCGGTCTATGTGCTCAAAACTTCCGCCGTAAAGTTCGTCTCCGCAAAGCGGGTGCCCTATATGGGCAAAATGGACCCTTATCTGGTGGGTGCGTCCGGTTTTTGGCTTTACAAGAACAGCCGTGAGCACGCCGTTTGTCGCTATGGTTTCGTATTCTGTTACGGAAGGCTGGCCCGTTTCAGCAATAAAGCTTTTATGCACAAGCGGGTCGCTGTCATCTATAGGCAAATCTATAGTTCCGGAAGGATCTTCAAGCACGCCTTCCACTATTGCGATATATTCCTTTTCGCCGCCGTTTTTGGTGAGCACCGCCGCCGCATGGGAATGTCTTCCTATAACGATTATTCCGGAAGTATCCATATCAAGGCGGCCCACAACGTGGAATTTTGCGTTTCCGTAGCGTGCGGCGCAATAATTTGCAACTGTATCATTTTGGTGGTTTTTTGAAGGATGTACCGGCATGTGCACCGGTTTGTCGAAGACAACTATATCCTCATCTTCATAAAGCATATTGATTTCAAGGTCCGGGTTCGGGTTAAAATAGCTTTCCCCTTCCGGGATATACGCCTTGAGCACGCTTCCTGCTTTTATTCTGTCAATGGTGCGGATCGGCACTCCGTCGAGCAGAAGAGAATTTTCAGTGTGGCGCATTTTTACAATAAGAGCGTATGAAAAATGCTCGGAATACCTAAGATAATGATAAGCCTGTTTTCCGTCATGCTCATCGGTTATATTGAAAACAAGTTCGCGCATTTTTCTCTCCCCTTTCTTGTAAAATAAGGCGCCCTTTCGGGCGCCGTTTTGTTTATTTTTTGAGCAAATCGCGGATTTCCATAAGAAGTTTTACGTCTTCGGGAAGTTCCGGTTCTTTTTCCTCTTCGGCTTCTGCAGCAGCGGCTGCTTCTTCTTCGGCTTTTTTCTTTGCTTCCGCTTTTTCCTTTGCAGCGTTGAAAGTTTTTACAATAAGGAAAACAACAAATGCAATAAGGATAAAATCAATAATGGTAGAAATAAAAGTTCCGATTGCCATTACAACAGCAGGATCTGCAACCTCTCCGGCTTCATCAAGAACTTCGGGAGAAAGGACGATGTTGAGTTCGGAAAGATTGACATCGCCGATGATCCAGCCGATGAAAGGCATAAACACGTCGTTTACAAGAGAAGTTGTAATTTTTCCAAAGGCGGTTGCGATGATAACGCCGACAGCCATATCAAGGACATTTCCTTTTGCGATAAAAGTTTTGAATTCTTCAATGAATTTTTTCAATATTATCATATCCTTTCTGTTATAAATCAATGTTTTCTCCAGGTGGAGGGCATAAAGAGTATCAGTATCGGGAAAATTTCAAGTCTTCCGGTAAGCATTAAAAGCGAAAGAAAAAGTTTTTCCGCTCCGTTAAACATATTATAAACGCCGCCGTGACCAACTTCTCCAAGGGCAGGACCAACGTTGTTAAGGCATGAAAGCACTGCGCTGAAGGCTGTTTCATAATCGTGACCCATAACCATTACCGTAATACTTGAAACGGCAAGAATTGCAAAGAACGCGCTCATATATACCATTATAAAGCTTCTGGTTTCCTTGTCAACAAATTTGCCTTCGAATTTTATGGTTGTTACCTCGTGCGGATGAGCAAGACGGTGAGATTCTTTCCTAAGCATTTTGAACGCCATGATTATTCTGCTTATTTTTATTCCGCCGGCGGTAGAACCCGCACAGGCACCCGTAAACAGTAAAACAAGAAGCACGGAATGGCAAAGCATAGGCCAGTTCATAAATTCCACCCCGCCGAAACCGGTTGTGGAAATTACTGCCGCGC
>JAFSEN010000019.1 GCA_017435745.1 Oscillospiraceae bacterium | reverse complement strand
TGAGCTACATGGGTATCAATAAGAAGCTCAACGAAATGGATATTCCGTCTCCTGGGCAGTACAAAGCTGACCGTGGTATCGTAACCAACAACAATCAGAAAAAGCGTAGAATCCTCTGGAACAAGCATATTGTTACCGACATTCTGAAAGACATTACCTATATCGGACACATGGCACAGCGTAAGACCACTCAAGTATTACACAAAGGGGTTCCTTTCAGCCGCGTTAATGAGGAAGATTGGATTGTCGTTCACAACACCCACGAGCCTATTATTGAGCAGGAACTTTTCGATAAGGTGCAGGAAATCAATCGTGCGACCGCCGAGAGAGCCAAAGCGAACAGCGGCAAGTACGACCACCTTCCCAAAGAAAAGAATATCTATGGTGCAAAGCTCGTCTGTGCTGATTGCGGTGCGAGAATCAAGCTCCATCGTTCTTTCAACACCAAGAAAGACAAGGTGTATTTCACCTTTAACTGTCCGACCTACGGAGAACACGGCAACGCCGGTTGTTCCAGTAGAGTGAAAAGAAAAGCCGAACTGGATGAGGCTGTTTTCCAATCCATCCGTGCTCAAATGGATGTGTTTATGGATACCGCATATATTATCAAGTCTTTGCTCGCACAGAAGCAGGCAATCAACAAAGGTGCTGCGAGAAAGAAAACAAAGGCTTCCTTAAATGCAAAGATAAAGAGTATTCGTTCCTCTATCTCAACTCTCTATGTGGATTTGAAAGACGGTCTTTTGACCGACGAAGAATATCTTATGCAAAAGGAAAAATACCAAGCCCAGATTGCGGAGCTTGAACATACTTTAGGTGAGCTGAACCGAGACGAAACGGACACGGAAGAAACGCTCATCGGCACAAAGAGATGGGCGGCTATTGCAGAGGAGTATTCCGAAGCAACAGAGCTAACCGAGGGTATGTTGAACGCTTGTGTGGAACTGATAAAGGTTCACGCAGACGGATCACTTGAAATCACTTTCAACTATATGCAGGAGTTCAAGGAACTTCTGGAAACAACGGAACGCTTGAAGAAGGAGGTGGCATAAATGCCGAAAGCATTAGCGTTGTATCTGCGACTTTCCCAAGAAGATATAGACATTCGGCGTAATGCCGCCAAAGACGAGAGTAACAGTATCTCGGCTCAACGTAGCCTTATTACAAAGTACATTGACGAGACCACCGATCTTTGCAATCTCCCACGGTTGGAGTTTTGCGACGATGGGTTCTCCGGTACAAACTTCTCTCGTCCCGATTTTCAGCGTATGATTGAGCTGACCAAGCAAGGCGAAATCGGCTGTATCATCGTAAAGGACTTATCTCGTTTCGGTCGTGATTATCTTGAAGTAGGCGACTATTTGGAGCATATTTTTCCGTTCCTCGGTATTCGCTTCATTTCAATAAACGATCATTATGACAGCTCCTATCACGACGGAAAGACCGTAGGTATGGACATCACGTTTCGCAACCTTATCTATGATTACTACAGTAAAGACCTTTCCTCAAAGGTCAAGACGGCGATGCGTTCCAAACAGGAAAAAGGCGAATACGTTACCTGTGTTCCTTATGGATATAAGCCCTCACCGGAAAACAAACACAAGATGATTATTGACGAACCTGCAGCACAGATTGTCCGTGAGATTTTCGATGCGGTTATTGCAGGCAAGTCCACAAGTGAGATTGCCGCAAATCTCAATGCAAGAGGTATTCCGACACCGAACGAATATAAGAGAGTTCGACGCAAAGATAAAGGAGAACCCCAATGGACACATCCTCGGATCACATACATGATTCGCAATATCAAATACACGGGTGTTATGACCAACCATACAAGGGAGAGCCGTTTCATCCGTGATAAGAACCAAAGGCGTGTTCCTATGAGCGAGTGGATTATTCATCCCGACGCTCACGAAGCAATCATCCCTCGTGAGAAATGGGAGCAGGCAAATGAAATGCTCCGTAACCCCAAGAAAGTAACCAAGATGGTTCTCGATCAACCCGATAGAGTTTATTACTGTGCTCATTGTGGCAGAAAGCTCCGCAAGACCTATGGTTCCGACCAGTATTATTCTTGTGTCTCTGCCAAGTATCAGCACGATAGCGAGTGCTCCGGTATTCGTCTGAAAAGAAGCGAAATGGAAGACATTCTCGTTGAAGCGTTGAGAGCACAAATCCACTTTGTGAAGCAGACAAGGCAGACCGCAAAGAAAGAAAAGGTCTCTCCGAGTGTGGAGTGTTACCGTGCCATTACGCAGGTTGATAAGGAACTGGCACAGCTCCAAAACAAGAAACTGGAACGCTATGAAGCGTATCGCTCCGGTGAAATTAGCCGTGATGATTTCATCAAAGCTAAAGATCAAATCACCACCCAGGCAGACGAACTGACCGCAAAAAAAGAACAGCTTGAAAGAGACTACCAAGCTCTGCTCCAAGCCAAGCAACACGAGGCTGAAACAACAGCCGAGTTCTCCCAAGCTGAAAAGGTTCTTGCCGATTTTGACGCAGGATTGCGAGAGCATCTGTATGAAGCAATCGAGCAAGTAATCGTAACCACGAACGAACAAATTGAAATCAAGTGGGTATTCGCAGACATCTTCGCTCAGAAGGAAGAAATCTGCTGATTTTGAACAAAAAGAGGTTTTTGCCCCTATTATTACACGAGCACCCAGCACATGACCGTCTCTGTCGAGAGTTGTCAAAAACGGTCAAAGCCCTTGGAAAATCAAGGGTTTTGACCAAAGTGTTAATTTTTTTGCTTCTCTCTTGACACGTTGAGACGACCTCGGAAGAGTTGTTATTCCGAAGGAAATCCGAAGAACAATGAGGATTAGGGAAGGCGACCCTTCACAGACATCATTGAAAAACTGGCAAAAATACTGTTTTTCCATGTTGGATTTTGCCAATCGCAGCGGCATCTGACTGTACATATTGACGAAAAATGGTGCTTTTACCGTGAATATTCGGGAAGGGTGTCGAAGTTTGAGCACCGAAAAAGAAAGCCCGTGCTCAGAATGAGCACGGGCTTTGCCGTAAAACGCAATAGCTATTTTATACCCTATCGGGTGTATTTTATGCTTTTACACATATTTTAATCCCTATCGGGTATATTATTTATGTAATTTATTGACATTATACCCGATAGGGTGTATAATCCGGTTATGAATACTATTGCTGAATTTATCAAACAAAAAAGAAAAGAAGCCGGACTCACTCAGGAGGAATTTGCCCTCCATTCCGGCCTTGGCCTTCGCTTTGTTCGCGAACTTGAACAGGGCAAAGAAACCGTAAGAATGGATAAAGTTAATCAGGCACTTGCAATGTTCGGCATGAAAGCCGTTCCCGGAAGAAAGGATGAAAACTGATGGAAGCATACAGAACAGCGTATGTATATGTGCGGGAAATTTTTGCGGGAATCCTGAAAGAAACGGATTACGGATATTCGTTCGCTTATGATGACGATTATCTTAAAGGTGCAAATCCAACGGCTGTTAGTCTTACTCTGCCGCTTCAGGAAGAAGAATATACCTCAAAAACACTTTTTTCTTTCTTTGACGGACTTATTCCGGAGGGCTGGCTTCTAAATATAGTAAGCCATAACTGGAAAATAGACCGCAAAGACCGCTTTGGTTTACTTCTTGTTGCCTGTAAGGACCCGATAGGTAACGTTCAGATAAGGGGTGAGAAAGAATGAGCAACTGCCTTTGCTGCGGAAAACCGCTCAAGACTGAAACTGAACACGGTTGGCACAAATCCTGTGTAAAATCGTTTTTCGGCACGGCTGAATTCCCGGATATTGACGTTTCGGAAGACGTTTTGAATCAAATTGCCGTTGATAACACAACCAAAGGATTCACAGTTCCGGGTGTTCAGAAAAAACTTTCTCTTCATCTTTCAAAGGATGATACCCCTCGTTTAACTCTTGTAAACTATCCCACCGGATATATTCTTAAACCCCAGACGGAAGAATATCCCGCCCTTCCGGAAATGGAATATCTCGTTATGCAGATGGCGGAAGTAAGCGGAATAAAAACCGTTCCCCATGCGCTGATTCGCCTCCCTTTACAGGATAATTTTGCCTATATCACCAAGCGTATCGACCGTAAGGACGGACAGATACTTGCCATGGAGGATTTCTGCCAGCTTGACGGGAGACTTACGGACGATAAATACCGTGGTTCTTATGAACGCTGCGGAAAAATCGTTGCAAAATATTCCGTGAACAGCGGCCTTGATCTTTCGCAACTTTTTTACAGAATTGTTTTTTCTTTCGCTGTCGGCAATTCAGATATGCACCTCAAAAACTTTTCTCTTATTGAAACCGAAGAAGGAAAAAGCGAATATGTTCTTTCCGCCGCCTATGATATGCTTGCCACAAACGTTGTTATTCCCGAAGACAACGAACAGATGGCTTTGACCATAAACGGTAAAAAGCAGAATATCCGCAGAAAGGATTTTATTGTTTTTGCGGAAACTATCGGTGTTCCGGAAAAAGCCGAGGAAAAGATGATTGAAAAAATAGTAAAACTCAAAGATAAATATATCGTAATGTGTAAGGAATCTTATCTTCCGGACGATAAAAAAGAGACTCTTGAAAAACTTATTGAAGAGAGAATGGCGATACTTGAGAGATAAAAGGAGGTCACACCTATTTTTTAGGTGTGACCTCCTTTTGTTGTATTTAATTCGTATTTTTATGATACTGCGCAAGTTTAAGATAAAGCTGGATCTTGAACCTTTCGTCACCGTTCGAAAGATCAAGCCCGGTCAGCTCTTTTATTTTGTTTATCCTGTATAAAAGTGTGTTCCTGTGAATATTAAGGCTTTTTGCGGCGGAAACCGGATCGTCAACATAATAGAGATATTTTTCAAGGGTAAGCAGAAGTTCCGAATTATTGTCAGTGTCATACTGCTGGATAATCTCGATTTCGTCCGGACAAAAATCCCTCGGTTCGGAGCGCTTGAGGATAAGCGATGCTGCATAATAGGGCGAAATATCCGGATAGAAGAAAAGGTGTTCGCTCTTATGCGAAAAAACTCCCACATCAACGGCGCGAACCGCCTGTTTGTAATACCTTGAAGCCTCCATGAGATTGTTGAAAGAGGAGCTTACACCGGCATAAATATCGTTGTTTTTAAGGAATATTTTAAAGGTTTCTATTTCGCTTTCGGAAGCAATATCCTTTTTCGGCCTGCTTATAAAAACGATAAGGTTTTTCTGATAAATCGTCCAGCGGCAATCCGGAATGGAGCGGCGGATATTATCCGCGATGGACTGCATTCTGCTTTCGGAAAACTCCTTTTTACCGTCAACGATCACGATTATCTTGAACCATTCGTACATTTTCCAGTTGAGGATATTCGCGCGCTGAACAATGCTTTTATGGTTCTGTATTTTTCCGCTTATAAGGTCGCTGAGGAAATAGTTATACATAACTCCCCGGTTATCCTTATAAAAATCGTTCTTTTCCATTTCGACCGCCACGATTTTTGAAAAACGTTCCAGAAGTTCATAATCCAGCTCCCGGAAGGGGCGGTTGTTATCAACAATAGCAATAGCGGCAATAAAAATCCCGTGAAGAAGAACGTTTTTGAAAAGCCAGGTTTCGTTTTTGTCCCTGCGTTTGCTGGTTATGATTTTATCGCTTTTGCCGAGGAATTTGCTTAAAAGTCCGTCACGCTTCATTCCTTCAATATTGGAAACATGAACGTAGCCAAGGCTTTTTTCCTCTTCAAGGGTTTCGTTCTTAAACTGGGTCTTATGGGACATAGCGATGATTTTATATGCGCTGTCATTTATAAAAATCGGGTTTTCAAAAACTTCCGAAGCAACATCAACAAGCGCCTGAAGACCGCTTCCGGAATAGAGAACGTCAAGAATACGGCGCATTGCGGAAGTTACCGTTGCTTCGTCGATCATGATATCCGCGATTTTATTAAGAACGTCGAACTGGTTCGTGCCTTTCGGAATAAGATAAAGGTTTATATCTCCGCTTTCGGTAAAACCGGAAGGAATTGGCGCATCATCAATGCAGATAAGGTTTGCCTTGCCCTTATCTTCAAGAGCGGGAGGAAGTTCGGAAACATATCCCACATAAAGACAAGCGGGGAAAAAGCTCGGCTGGCCGGGTTTTATCATCTTATGGGTCTGGATATACGTCGGCTCTTTGACTTCGGCAACCGCTTTCGGCGAAAAGGAGTTTAGTTTTTCGAGTATCTTATGTATTTCCAAAAGGAACACCTCCGTTTTGTGAGCGCTCACAAATTGAAATGCAATTTTGCCTTCAAACTTTGTTTTTGGCTACATTGTTTCGGTCAAAAATATTATATACAATATTATTGTCGGTATCAAGGGATACCTGAAAACTTTTTGAAAAGGAGTAATGCAAAATGACTGTACGTGAACAGGCTGTTGAAAAAATCATCGAAAGATGCTGTGTTCTTTTCGGCAAAAAGCCCGAAGAAATCAATGAGGATACCCGTTTTATCGAAGACCTTGGCGCAAGATCCGGAAATGTTTCCCAGATGACCAACTTCCTTGAAGATGAGTTTGATGTTGAAATTTCCTTCATGCGCTTCCGCCGCTGCCCCACCATCGGACTTGCAGCAGATTACATCGAAGAACTTTGTGAAGAATAACATATAAAAGTATATTTATTCATTTCTTTAATATTAGAAGGAGGATTTAATCATGCCTATGCCCGGAATGCCCGAACCTATCAGATCCACCAAAATTGAAACCTTCAACGGCGTTGAAATGGAAACCGTTTACCGCCAGGGTAAAACCCCCGTTGACCCCAGATCCGAAAACCGCGATGCAGGCGGTCCCGGAATGAACTCCATGGGAATGGGCGTTTGCCCCGACCTCAACCCCAGAACTTATGAATGCGCACCCGGAATCATCTGCGAACAGGACGTTAAAGTTCCGCTTCGCGACGGCGTTAACATTTATATCGATATTTTCCGTCCGAAAGACAAAGTCGGTATTCCCGCAATCCTTTCTTGGAGCTTCTATGGAAAACGCCCCGGCGAAGGAATGAGCGAATGGCAGATCATGGGTGTTGCACCCGGAACTGTTTCCAAACTCACCAAATTCGAATCCACCGACCCTCTCTATTGGTGCTATAAAGATTACGCAATCATCAACATCGACCCCCGCGGAGTCGGCCATTCCGAAGGCGACGTCTGCTGCTTCGGAACTCAGGAAGCACGCGACGGTTACGACGTAATCGAATGGCTCGCACAGCAGCCCTGGTGCAACGGCAAAATCGGTATGGGCGGCAACTCCGCAGTTGCAATGAGCCAGTGGAGAATTGCAGCACAGCAGCCGCCGCACCTTGCATGTATCGCGCCTTGGGAAGGAACTTCCGATATTTACCGTGAATCCATGTTCGAAGGCGGCGTTCCCGCAATCGCATTCAACGAATTCATCGTAAGCTCCATCACCAGCGAAAACAAAGTTGACGACATGGTCGCTATGGCAGAAAGATCTCCCCTTATGAACGCATATTGGGAAGACAAAATTCCTCAGTTCGAAAAAATCAAAATCCCGGTATATTGCACCGCATGCTGGAACCACTTCCATCTCCGCGGAGCTTTCCAGGGCTTCAGAAAAATCAAATCCAAGAAAAAATGGATGAGAGCACACCGCGAATTCGAATGGCCGGACGGCTATAACAAAGAGCATCTTGCAGAGCTCGAACTCTTCTTCGAGCGTTACCTCAAAGATATCCACAACTGCTGGGAATCCACCCCGAGAGTACGTCTTGAAGTTCAGGACGCTCATGAATTCCTTTATGCAAAAGACCGTCCCGAACAGACCTTCCCGCTCAAACGCACCCAGTATAAGAAACTCTATCTCGATGCCGCAAACGGTGCGCTTTCCTGGAACCCCGTTGAAGCAGAAAGCAAAGTCAGCTATGACGGCAACACCGGCGTAACCAACTTCGATATCAAATTCACCGAAGATGTTGAAATCACCGGCTATATGAAACTCCATATGTGGGTAACCGCAGAGGAATATAACGACGCCGATATGTTCATCAACATCCAGAAACTCGATACCAAAGGCGAATGGCTTCCCACCGACGTTCTCGGCGAACCGCATCCCGGCACTTGGGGCAAGATGAGAATTTCCCACCGCGCTCTTGACCCGGATAAATCCACCGATTTCCAGCCCATCCAGAGCCATCTTAAAGAAGAAAAGATCCAGCCCGGTGAAGTTGTTCCGGTAGATGTTGAAATCGTTCCTTCCAGCCGTTTCTGGCACAAAGGCCAGTCCCTCCGTATCCAGGTTGCAGGTCATTATATCCGCGAAGGCTGGTTCGAACCTCTCTTCTGGGATACCGACAACCACGGCGATACCTCCATCTACACCGGCGGCAAATACGATTCTTATCTCCAGATTCCCGTTGTTCCGCCCAAATATGTTGACGGCGATATCGAATACGGCAGATTCGACTGATAAATCAGCATAAAAAGGTTTGAGCACGGCACGGACCGCTGTGCGGTGCTCAGACAAAACATAATAATCCCCAACGAGAAGGGCAGCGGTCAAAAAACAGGCTGCTGCCCTTTTTGCACCCAAAAAACGAGGTGAAAAGATGATTATCGGTATCGGAACGGATATTTTTGACGTAAAAAGGCTTTCGGAAGCCGCAATTTCCGAAGGCGACCCGTTCCTTCTGCGCGCTTTTACTGAAAAAGAGCGTGCTCAGGGCGATGCTCAAATCAGAAGACACGAATTTTTTGCAGGGCGCTTTTCCGCAAAAGAGGCGGTTTATAAATCCATAAGCGCCTGCAAAATCGAATTCCGTCCCGGAGAAATCGAAATCATTGATGACGAAGACGGAAAGCCGTGCTCAAGACTTTTCGGCAGAACGAAGGAAGCTTTTGAAGCGGTTTTCGGAACGGATTACGTTATCCATATTTCGATTTCCCACGAAACCGAAATCGTTTCCGCCTTCGCGGTCACCGAAAAACTTTAAGGAGGAAAACAAAATGGATATAATGGAAAAAATTTATGAGCGCGCAAAAGCCGCTCCCCAGAGAGTTGCTTTCCCGGAAGCAACCGAAGAAAAAATCCTTCTTGCCGCAAGAGAATGCGCCGATAAAGGCTACTGCGTTTCCATCCTCGTCGGCAAAGAAGACGAAATCGTAAACGCCGCGGAAGAATTCGGCGTTTGCCTTGAGGGCATCACCGTTGTTGATGCTTTCAACGAAGAATGGCTTGAAAAACTCATCGCAAACTACTGCGAAAAATATCCCCTCAACAGCGCAAAAACCATGAAGCGTAAATCCAAAGATCCCATGTACACCGCCCTTATGATGCAGGCCGTCGGAATGGTTGACGTAACCTTTGCGGGTCTTACCCATTCCACCGGCGACGTTATTATGGCAGGACAGATGGTTGTCGGTCTTCAGGAGGGCGTTTCCACCATTTCCAGCGTAGGTATTTTCAACATTCCCGGTTATGAAGGCAGCGAAGGCCAGCTTCTCGGCTTCGGCGATTCCGCGGTCTGCACCAACCCGGATTCCGATATGCTTGCAAGCATTGCAATCGCTGCATGCGATACCGTTCATTCCCTTGTTGAATGGGAACCCAGATGCGCAATGCTTTCCTATTCCACCTGCGGAAGCGGCGAAGGTCCCCTTGTTGACAAAGTTGTTGAAGCGGTAAAAATCGCAAACGAAAGAAGACCCGATCTTGCCATCGACGGCGAATTCCAGTTCGATTCCGCTATCAACCCCAAAGTTGCCGCAAAGAAAGTCAAAAAGGAAAGCAAAGTTGCCGGCAAGGCAAACATCGTAATCTGGCCGGACCTTAACGTAGGCAACGTCGGTGTAAAACTTGTTCAGCAGTTTGCACACGCCGATGCATACGGTCCGATGCTTCAGGGCTTTGCAAAAATTGTATGCGACTGCTCCAGAGGCGCACCCGTTTCCGAAATGGTCGGCAACATCGCCATGAGCTGCGTAAGAGCACAGGGGGTAAAATAAGATGAGCGAATATAAAATTCTTACCATAAACCCCGGTTCCACTTCTACCAAAATCGGTCTTTTTGAAGGCGAAAAATGCCTTTTTGCCGAAAACGTAGCACATGATGCGGTTGTTCTTAAAGAATACGCAACCATCAGTGACCAGCTCCCTTACAGAAGAGATACCATCAATGAGCTTCTTGAAAAGAACAATATAGACCTTTCAGATGTTGACGCGTTCGTCGGCAGAGGCGGCGGCCTTATGGCAATGGAAGGCGGCGTTTACGGCGTTGACGAAACAATCCTTGACCACGCAAAACGCGGCGCGAACGGAGTTCAGCATCCCGCAAACCTCGGAAGCCAGCTTGCAAACGAATTTGCCGCAAAATTCGGCAAACCCGCATTCGTAGTAAACCCTCCGGATACCGACGAACTCTGCGACCTTGCGAGAGTTACCGGCATCAAAGGCGTTTACAGAAACGTACATCTCCACGCTCTTAACCTTAAAGAAACCGCTATCCGCCATGCGGCTTCCGAAGGCAAAAAATATGAGGACTGCAACTATATCGTCTGCCATATCGGCGGCGGAATTTCCGTTTCCGCACATCAGAAAGGCAAAATGATCGACGGCAACGATATCGTCGGCGGCGAAGGTCCAATGGCTCCCACCAGATGCGGCGCTGTTCCGGTTGCGGAACTTCTTCGCTATGCAAAAGACAAAGACCTTAAAGAAGTAAAATCCCTTTGCACCAGAACCGGCGGATTTGTTTCCCATCTCGGAACTGCCGACGCAAGAGAAGTTACCGCTCTTGCCGCTTCCGGCAACAAAACCGCTGAAAGAGTATGGAACGCAATGATTTATCAGATTATCAAATACATCGGTTCCATGGCAACCGCTCTTAAAGGCGAAGTTGACGGAATTCTCCTTGGCGGCGGAATGGTTCACAGCGAAGACCTTGTAAACCAGATCACCGAAGCCTGCAAGTGGATTGCTCCGGTATATGCGTATCCGGGCGAATTTGAACTCGAGGCAATGGCCGCCGGCGCAATCCGCGTTCTTTCCGGCGAAGAAAAAGCAAAAGTTTATACCGGAAAACCCCGCTGGGCCGGTTTTGAGGATTAAGCCATGAGCCTTACAAAAAAACGCTGGATAATCCTTGCCGCTTCCTGCCTTATCAATCTTTGCATTGGTTCCCTTTATGCATGGAGCGTTTTTGCAACCCCCATGGCGGCATACCTTTCTTCCGTAACCGGAAGTGAGGTTGCGGGTCTTGCGATAATTTTTACCATTGCCAACGCGGTCGGACCAATCACCATGATTTCCGGCGGATTTATCAACGATAAAATCGGCCCCAAATGGGTAATATTCATCGGCGGAATACTTTTCGGACTTGGAATGATTGCTTCCGGCTTTGCAAAAAGCGTCGGAACGCTTCTTCTGACCTATGGACTCGGCGTCGGACTCGGGGTAGGAATGGTTTACGGCTGCACCGTATCAAACTCCGTAAAATTCTTCCCGGATAAGCGGGGACTTGTGGGCGGAATCGCCACCGCTTCCTACGGAATCAGTTCCGTAATTATCCCGATAGTTGCCAACGCACTTATTGATAATTTTGATGTCACAATGGCGTTCAGAATCCTCGGCGCGGCAATGCTTGTTATAATCTGCGTTTCCGCTTTTTTCATACAGACCTGCCCGAAAGACTTTAAACCGGAAGGCTGGAATCCTCCCGCACCAAAAGCAGGTGCAAAAGCTCCGGTCGATAAGAACTGGAAGGCAATGCTTAAAGACCCGATTTTCTACGTGATGATCCTCATGCTCTGCTGCGGAGCTTTTTCCGGGCTTATGGTAACTTCCCAGGCTTCTCCCGTTGCACAGAACATGATAGGAATGACCGCTGCGGAAGCTGCGGTTGCGGTTTCCGTCCTTGCAATGTTCAACACTCTCGGAAGAATCCTTGCGGGATTCATCTCCGATAAAATCGGTTCCGTCAACACAATTCTCGGAGTATTCCTTGTTTCTGTTCTCGGTCTTGGACTTCTGTTCATTTCCGGCGAAGGAAGCGTTGCGACTTTCTATATCGGAGTCTGCATAGTCGGCCTTTGTTTTGGTTCCATTATGGGAATTTATCCCGGGTTCACCGCTTCCCAGTTCGGCGGAAGAAACAACAGCGTCAACTATGGAATCATGTTCATCGGTTTTGCCGCGGCGGGTTATTTCGGACCCACCATTATGAGCAAAATCTACGCTTCCGCCGGCGCTTATCAGACCGCATTTCTTGCGGCAATGGCTCTTGCGATTGCCGGCGCCGTTCTTACTTTTGCTTTCAGAAAACTTTCAAAAAAAGCCTGACACTCACTTCTTTTTCTGCAATAAAAATGCTGCGGACAGCTCTTTTCGGGGCTGTCCGTCAGTGCTATGGAGGAATTTTTA
>JAFSEN010000018.1 GCA_017435745.1 Oscillospiraceae bacterium | reverse complement strand
TTTCCATACAAAATGAATATTGCAATATCATAAAGGAAAAAAAGCAAACCAAAAACAAAAGGATAAACCGGATATACAACATTTTTTCTTTTGTTTTTTATGATAAACACAGTCACAAAAATCACTGCAGCGATTTCTGCTACAACAAAAATATTTTCAGTCATAGTTTCTCCCCTGCTTTCAAAATTAAAAATGAGGCGGGAGAAAACTCCCGCCGCATCGTAAATTGTAGAATTATTCAGCGATTTCTGCTTCCGGAGCATTTTTGCGGACGGATTCGATTCCGTTTTCGCAGGAAGCCTTTGCTTTATATCCTTCGGAAGAAAGAATAATTTCGCCGTTGCGCGCTTTAAGGCGGAAACGGAATTCGCCGGCTTTGTCGGTATAAATTTCAAATTTGGGGTTGACCGCTTCAACAACCGGGTCTGCGGTCCGGTCTTCAAGATTTGCGATCTCTGCGTTTTTCTTTACGCTTTCGATTCCTTTAAGGCAGGCTTCTTTTCCGGAATAAACTTCGGAAACGCCGATTATCTGGCCGTTGGATGCAAGAAGGTTGAATTTAACGCCGGATGCGGTTTCTTTAACTTCAAATTTTCCCATGATTCTTTCTCCTTTCATGATAAAAAACATTTTTCTGTTTGATTTTATATTATCATTTTCCGTCCGTTTTTTCAATAAAAAAACGGACGCAAAACGCTGCGCCCGCAATTTTTTTATTCAATGGTTTTTGCCGCTTCCTCAAGATATTTTCTGATTTCGATATGCTGGGGGCAGGCTTTTTCGCATTTTCCGCATTTGATGCAGTTGGATGCGCTGCGTTCGCCGAAACCGGGGATCCAGGTATGCTCTTTGTCATAGCGGCGGATCTCGTTGAGAACACCGAAAATTCTCGGGATCGCAATGTTTTTGGGGCAGACTTCAAGGCAGTATTTGCAGGAAGTGCAGGGGATCTGTTCGACGGAATTTATGATTTCGACCGCTTTATCGAGGAGAGCAAATTCTTCCTCGTTAAGGGGTTCAAAATCCTTCATAAAGCTGATGTTTTCTTCCATCTGGGAAAGAGAGCTCATTCCGGAAAGGACCATAAAAATTCCTTCGTGGGAAGCCGCATAGCGGACAGCATATTCCGCACAGCTTTTTCCGGTGGATTCAAGAAGATTCTTCGCTTCTTCCGGAAGGGCAACAAGGCTTCCGCCGCGGACAGGTTCCATTACGACAACGTCTTTTCCGAATTTGCGGCAAACTTCGAGGCATTTTCTCGCCTGGACGTCCTCATCCTCATAGTCAACGTAGTTGAACTGGAGCTGGACAAATTCGATCATCGGTTTTTCGGTAAGGATTTTTTCAAGGAACTCCGCAGAATCGTGGAAGGACATTCCGAGATGTTTTATTTTGCCTTCGTTTTTAAGTTCCTCGCTGATTTCATAGGCGCGGCAGTCGCAGTATTTGGGATAGTTGTTTCTGCTCTGGGCGTGCATGAGGAAATAATCGAAATATTCAACGCCGCAGGCTTCAAGCATTGTTTCGAACATGGGGCGGATATCCTCTTCTTTTTCAAAGGTACTGGAACTAAGTTTGTCCGCAAGGACAAAGCTTTCTCTCGGATAGCGTTTTACAAGCGCTTCGCGAATCGCGGTTTCGCTTTTTCCGCCGATATAGGGATGGGCGGTATCAAAATATGTAAATCCTTCTTCCATAAAACGGTCGGTCATTTTTTTGACCTGCTCAATATCGACCTCTTCGCCGTTCATAGGAAGGCGCATAAGCCCGAAACCAAAATTTTTCATCTTCCTGCCTCTTTTCCGGTATTTTATAAAACTATAATATAACTTTGCTTCCCGAAGGTCAAGCCGGGTTTTTCTTTTAACAAAAAACTGCCGCGGTGTTTTTTCGCGGCAGCCTTGTTTTTTTCTGTTATTCCTCTTCCTGTTCTTCCGGAAGAATTTTTGCGTGCACCCTTGCAATATGGTGTTCCTCAACCTGGGTAACGGTAAATTCAACCCCCTGATATTCAACAACCGGGTGTTCGTCCTCTTCCGGGATCCTTCCGAGGATATCCATAATAAG
Organism: Oscillospiraceae bacterium; assembly: GCA_017435745.1. GTDB lineage: Bacteria > Bacillota > Clostridia > Oscillospirales > Ruminococcaceae > UMGS1668. The sequence continues at coordinate 14,910 of JAFSEN010000018.1, read as the reverse complement.
GCCGGAAAGGGTGTCATAATCCGCATCGTCGTCAACTTCGATATCAAGAAGTTCTTCAATATCGTCGAGAAGAACAGTTCCTTCAAAATCGAAGTTATCTTCGTCGATGGCGCTTATTTCTTCCTCTTCGTTGTCATATTCATCCTGGATATTGCCCATTACGGATTCGATAAGGTCTTCCATGGAAACAAGGCCGGCGGTGCCGCCGTATTCATCAACAACGATTGCCGCCTGGATTTTTTTCTGCTGAAATTCCATAAAAGCTTCGCGGCAGCTGTTGGATTCCGGAATAAAGTTTACCGGGCGGATAAAATCCGCAACTTTTCTTCCGTCAAGGTTTGTATCTCCGATAAGAGTAAGAAGGTCTTTTGCGAAGATAACGCCTTTGATATTGTCGATGCTTTCATCATAGACCGGCATTCTTGAATAGCCGTCCGAAATTGCAAGATCAACGGCTTCGCTTATGGGTGTTTCCATTTCGATGGCGGTAAGGTCTTTTCGGTGGGTCATAATTTCGCCGACGCTTCTGTCATCAAATTCGAAGATGTTGTTGATCATTTCTTTTTCGCTTTCCTCAATGGTGCCTTTTTCATCGGCAACATCGAGCATCATGCGGATGTTTTCTTCGGTTGCTTCTTCCGGTTCCTCGTTCGGGTTGATTCCGAAAAGGCGGAGAACAACGTTTGTGGAACCGCTTAAAAGATAAACAAAGGGTTTGAAAAGTTTATAGCACAAGGAAAGAATTCCCGCTATGGCATAAGATATCTTTTCGGGGTAATGCATTGCAATGCGTTTCGGAACAAGTTCGCCAAGAACAAGAGAAACATAGGAAAGCAAAATTGTAAGCACAAAAACCGTTGCGCCGTGAACAATATCCGGGTCTATCGGAATATATTTCGAAAGAAATTCCGCCGCGGGGTCTGCATAAACATCTGCCGCAACTGCGGAAGACAAAAGACCGGAAAGGGTTATTGCAACCTGGATCGTTGCAAGAAAATTATTCGGCTGATCAACAAGTTTTGAAAGAATTTTTGCTTTTCTGCTGCCGTCTTCCGCATCTTTGCGGAGTTTTGAATCGTTAAGAGAAATTACGGCGATTTCGCTCATTGCAAAAAACGCATTGATAAAAATAAGAACCAGAACTAAGATAATGGCCATAGGACTTCCAGGGTCATCCATGAGAATGTTTCCTCCAATACTTTATATTTTAAAACAGTGATTTATATCATATAGTATAACACAAATTCTGTCAATAGAGCAAACGCGGCTTTTTCGTGCAATATTTCTTGACCTTCGGCCAAAATCGTGTTATGATATTCGGGCAAACTTAATACGGAGATGTATCGAAGTGGTCGTAACGAGAACGACTCGAAATCGTTTTGTCCTTAGCCGGGCACGTGGGTTCGAATCCCACCATCTCCGCCAAAAATAAAACCGGTCCTTTTGGGTCGGTTTTATTTTTTATGGTGTGGATGAGAACCCACCGGGTGAGTACCTGACGCCCCGAAAATATGAGCAAAGCGAAATATTTTCGGTTGGCGGAAGCAATCCGCGAAGTGAAACGCAGCGGAAATCCCACCATCTCCGCCATGCAGAAAAACTCCCCCTTTCGGGGAGTTTTTTATTTTTGTCCGCAGATTTTGCACCTCAAAATCCTCAAATCAAAATGTAGGGGCGGATATTATCCGCCCGCTTTATTGCAGGGCGGGGGCTTACTCCCACCGCTTTTTTATCTGTTATGTACCCCCATCTCTTTGACAGTGCAAAGAGACGGCGGTACAACCGCCAGAGAAACACTTTCCAACCCCTGCAGTTTGCTCCCGCAAACGCTGTCCCCTTACATAAGGGGACAAAACGCTCCACCGAACAAACGGTGATTTCCAATCCCGACCGTCGTCGCCGTCTTCGAAGTCGACAACGGTTTCCAAATTGCTTTTTCAGCTCGGCTGTTTTTCCGCTGTCCGAAAAACACAGCCATGCGTTGTTTTTGGAAAAATCTTGTGGTATAATTACTGAAAACGACGAAAGGGGAACCAACATGAAGAAAAAACTTGCATTTATTCTGGCTGTTCTTATTCTTGTAATGTCTTTTACCGGCTGCGAAAGCACTGAAATAATGTCCGCAATGCGTTATGCCTATGCCGAAAAACTTTTGGATGAAGGCGATTTTGAAAAGGCTGTTTCCTTCTTTGAACTTATTCCGGATTATAAGGATTCCGCCGAAAGGATCGGCGAGATCGAATATGAAATAATGCTGAAAAATTTCGGCAACGTTATCGATTCCCTTGGAAAAGACACCTGGTTTTTCAACGGAGGGGCCGATTCCATCCTTAACGTTCTCACCTTTAACGGTGAAACCGCTTCCGTTTCCCAATTCTATTACGACGGAAACGGAAAACACGAAAGCGGAACCAAAACATATAACTACGTTCTCGATAAAAGCACCATAACCATTGCCACGAACGGCGCCGAGCTTGAAATTCCCTATAAGCTTTCCAGCGGTAAAATCACCCTTGGAAACGGCGATTATTATAATATCGACGAAGTTGAAAGCGAACTTCAGGGATACTGGAAGGACAGACACGCCGATTATATTGCTGCTGTCAGCATGTCCACCGAAAGCGAATACAACGTGCTTATCGAAAACGGCAAGATCACCTTTGAAAGCGCGTCCAAAGCTTATAAGAAAAAGGGAGAGTATTATTATTACGGCCCGGATTCCGGAAGATATACAATTTCAGAAACCGGTTTTGAAAACACCGCGCCGAACTCTTTCCAATGGGGATTCAACGTAATTGACGGCGAAGTTGTTCTTATGCATTACGACCGTCCCTGTGTTCGCACAAACGGCTTCCCCGGCAAAAAAGGTTATTCTTTCAACTGATAATTTTATCAACAGGGCGCGCCGTTTTTTCGGTGCGCCTTAAAAAATACAGGGAGGAAATTTTCTGTGTCGCTTAAAAAATCTTTTATTGTTTTAATGCTTTCTTTTTCTCTGATGTTTCTTTCCGGCTGTTTAAAAGACCAAATTGCCGAAAAGTTCCCGGATTTACCCCAAAAGCTTCCTTCGTCATCTGCGGAAGGTTTTGATTATCTCGGCGGTTCGTGGGAAGTTGGCGCAATTTATTACGAAGGCCACCTTATCGATATCCACGACCACGAAACCATCGAAGGGCTTTACGATACGATTTTTCTTTCCTTTATGGAGGACGGAACTTTTTCTTATTACGATATTTTCTTTTCCGAAGGCGAATATGTAAAATATGAGGACAAAAATTTCCCCGAAAACACTTTTCTTTTAAAAACCACCCGCTCATACAGATACGTTTTTGAAGGCGAGGAATTTGTTGAAGAAGATTTTCCTTCCGATTCAAACGTTATTTATATCCTTGAACCTCTTGACGAAAACACCTTTTCCCTTTCTGAATTTGATCCGGTAATGGGCGCTCCTGTTGTAAATTACGAACCATATATTTTTGTAAGAAACGGAGAAAAAAGCGCATATATTTCCGAAAACAAAACCGTTTTTTGATTTTTCCCTTTTTTTACGGGCATAATATTCCTTGAAGAAAGGAGTGTTATTCAAAAAGTGGAAAACGACAATATAAAACTTCTTCGGGAATGCGATGCCGGAGTCGAAATGGGAATGTCCTCCATTGACGACGTTCTTCCCTATGTAAAAGCAGAAAATTTTAAAAAACTTCTTACTGTGTGTAAAGAGGAACACGAAAAACTCGAAAGAGAAATACGCGCCCTTCTCCGCAATTACGGCGACGAAGGAAAAGACCCGAACCCAATGGCAAAAGGAATGTCCTGGATGAAAACAAACGTAAAACTTGTTCTTGATGAATCCGACAAAACCATCGCGGACCTTATGACCGAAGGCTGCAACATGGGCGTAAAATCTCTTAACAAGTATCTTAATGAATACAAAGCCGCCAACGAAATTACAAAGGATATTACAAAGCGCCTTATAAATCTTGAAGAAAAACTTGTGATGGATATAAGATGTTATCTTTAAAAAAAGCGAAAAACTCCTTTTCGGAAGAAAGGGAGTTTTTCTTTTTGTAAAGCCGTTTTTTGCCCTTTGGAAGGATTTGGAGTGTTCCCTTCCCCTCTTTTCCGTGCTATAATCAGCAGCGAAAATTTTTTTAAAACCGAGGTGAACAAATGAAAAAAATTATTTCCGCAGCTCTTTCCGCAATTCTTGCAGCGGGAATTTCCTTTTCCGGAGATCCCGCCTTTGCAATAAATTCCGATTCCATGGCCGGGGTTGTTTCCACCGAAAGCGGAAAGCTTAACATAAGAAGTTCCGCCGGCGGTTATATAATAACTTCCGTCCCGAAGGGAAGCTATCTTGCTCTTATCGAAAAAACAGGCGATTGGTGGAAAGTTGAATATTCCGACGGAAAATTTGGTTTTTGCCATTCGGATTATATCGAAATCGTTTCCGACATTTCCGCAAAAGTTTCCACCGAAAGCGGAAACTTAAACGTCCGAAGCGGCGCAGGAAAAAGCTATCCTGTAATCGGAACTGTTTCAAAAGACGAAAACGTAATAATCCTTTCTTCAACCGGTTATTGGAGCCGAATTCTTTTTGACGGAAACAAAACCGGCGTTGTAAGCGCGGATTATCTTTCCGTAACACAAAACGGATATCCTGCGGTTTCCCTTGACGTTCCGGATTTTAAGCAGACCGATCCCCGCTGGGCAAGCGTTAAAATCGGTTCTTCCGGAAAAACCATTGGAAGAATCGGCTGCGTTACAACCGGAATCGCGATGATGGAATCCTTCCGCAGCGGAAAAACCATATATCCGGATTCAATGATGAAAAAACTTTCCTATGACAGAAACGGAAATGTCTATTGGCCGGAAGATTATTCCGTCGGTTATTGGAGCGAAAATTATCTTAAAACCGTTTATAACAAACTCCGGGAAGGAAAACCCGTTTTAATCGGCGCAAAAACCTCTTACGGAAACCAGCATTGGGTCGTTGTAACCGGTTTTTCCGGAGGAAAAAGCCTTTTGCCTTCCGGCTTCACTATCAACGACCCGGGTTCGAAAACAAACACGAACCTTGGGCAGTTTTTCAATTCCTTCCCCACTCTTTATAAATTTTTCTGGTATTGACCACTAAAAAAACCGCCTTGCGGCGGTTTTTTTGCGTTATCCGACAATATTCTTGATTTAATGCATATTTTTCGCTATTATATAAATTGGTTTATTTTATATATAAAGCGAGGTTTTTATTCAAAGATGTTTTCGGTAAAACGCGTTGTTTCAAAATTCAGAAAAATTTATGAAGGAAAATTTCTCTTCCGCTGTTTTGTTTTAATTGCAACTCTTTCTCTGCTTATTGCCGTTCCGGAAGAGTTTGAAGTTATGAACGGTTGGAATTTCTTTAAGGAATTTTCCCTTTTCCATATCCTTTGGGTTATCTGGATGGCCGATATGCTGCTCCAGATTTTCCCCAGCAGAAAATTTCTTCCTCTCGGTTCATCAAAATTCAGCATCAAAGATTTTATCCCGCGGGAAATCAAGAACATCCGCAACCTTGAAAGCCTCCTTGACTATATCAAAAAATGCAACCGCGACACCATAAAAATCGGAATCGTCTGGTTCTTATTGACTGCCGCAATCGGCGTTCTCTATTTCAGCGGAATTATCGGAAGAAACATGCTTCTTGTATTTTCAGTTGCATTCTATGTCTGTGATCTGATTTGCGTTCTTTTCTGGTGCCCTTTCCGGGTGTGGTTTATGAAAAACCGCTGCTGCACGACCTGCAGAATTTTTAACTGGGACCACATGATGATGTTTTCCCCAATCGTTTTTGTTCCGGGATTTTTCACCTGGAGCCTTTGCGCCGGCGCTCTTATTGTTCTTGCAATATGGGAAGTTTCCTTTGCCCTCCATCCGGAAAGATTTTATGAAGGAACAAACGAAGCCCTTAAATGTTCAAACTGCACCGACGTTCTTTGCGGAAAGCGAAACTGCGCCGCGGATATTCCGGATTTAGACAACATAACGAAAGGTATTTGATTATGGCAATAAAAGCAATTTTGTGGGATTACGACGGAACGCTTATGGATTCTTCAAAAAAATCCATTGAAGTAAGCCTCGAAGTTCTTTCACATTTTATCCCCGATATTTACGAAAATATTCCCAAGCCCCTTTCTTCAAGAGAAAATTTCCAGGAAACCTACGGAAGAATTTCCGATTGGGTGGAACTTTACCATGTCTGCTACGGTCTTAACGACGAACAGACCCGCAAAGCTGTTAAAATGTGGGGCGAAGTTCAGCTTCGCAACAAAACCGAAGCGGAACTTTATTCCGGAATTCCCGAAATTCTTGAACATTTTAAAGAAACAAAAATGGGCGTCTGTTCCCAAAACGGCGCCGGAATCATCAAAAGATCTCTCGAGCACCATTCCGTGCTCAAATATTTCGATGCGGTTATAGGCGTTGACGATGTTCTTTTTGATGAACAAAAACCCCACCCCGCCGCATTTATGAAAGCCCTTGAAAAGTTCGGGCTTGATGACCTTAACGGAACTTTTGTCTATGTCGGTGACCACAGCGTGGACGTTGCCTTCGGCAGAAACGCCGAAGCCATGCTCAGAAAGGATTTTTCCGAAGCAAAAGTTGTTTGCATCGCGATGCACCACCCGGGCGATTACTGCGAAGAGGACGAAAACTTCCTTCCGGACTATATTGCCCACAGTTCTTCCGAGCTTTTTGAGATACTGAACGGAATTTAAACCTTCTTTGCCGTGAAGGAAGATTTGGGTTCTCAATTTGGCGATTTTTCGCCGGAAAGGACTTTTTTCTTATGAAAACCGATTACAGTAAATTAAACGAAAAAATTTTTGAACTTGCCGAAAAATTCGGTGAAAACGGAGCTTTTGTTATAAACCATAAGGGCGAAACCGTTTTGAGCACCGTTTACGGCAAAAATCTTTCCACCGAAGAACTGATAGAGAAGGAAAGCCGTTACCTTTTGCCTCTTGAATGTTCTTCAATGCTCGCCCTTTGCGCATTTATCCTTATTGATGAAGGAAAGCTCCGTCTTTCCGATAAAATTTCAAAATTCATTCCGGAATTTGAGCACGCGGATAAAATCAGCATCCGCAACCTTCTTTCCGGAAAAAGCGGAATCCGCGATTTTTATTTCGGAGAAATACTCCGCAACCTTGGCGACGACCCGGAATATTCTTCTCTTTCCGAGTTCAACCGCCGCAAAAAAGATATGGAGCTCTATCTCCGGGATTATACTTTTGAAACGGTGCTCGATCTTTTAAAAGGAAAAAAACTTGAGCACGAACCGGGAGTTTCCGGCGATTTTTCCGCCAGCAACACCGTTTTTCTTAAAGAAATCATTGAAAGAGTTTCCGGCCTTTCCGCAAAGGAATTCATAAAGCTCAATATTTTTGAAAAACTCGGAATGGAAAATACCAAAATTGGAATTTCCGAAAAGGCTCTTCCGCTTAATACCCTTTTCCGCAACGAGGAATATATTGAATTTTGCACCGAAAACACCGATTATCCGTTCTTCACCACAACTCTTTTCGACCTTGAAAAGCTTATGCTCGGAATTTTCAAACACAGAGTTTTCTCCGAAAAGCTTTTTAAAACCGCAACAAAATTCGATTCGGAAAACATCGGGCTTTGTTTTGAAAACCTTAACGGATATCCCATTTTCTTCCTTGATTTTGAATCTTTCTCTCCCGCAATTTTCTATTTTGATAAGGAAAACGATTTTTGCTGGATGCTTGTTTCCCCATGTTCTTCAAAATATATTATGGAAGGCGACAACAAATATCTCACTTTTTCCAAGGAAACAAGAATGGAAATCGAACCGATTTTTGTTTTTCCGAAGAACACAAAAATGGTGCCCTACGGAAAGAAAAACTGGCTCCAGGCGACCGCAATTGAAATTCGCCCGGACCAGAGGGAATTTGTTTCCGGCGCTCTTGAAACCATAGCTTACGCCTGCGCCCACAAAAATCACAGGCTTTTTGTTGAAACCGAAGGCGGAAAAGCCGTTGGTCTTCTTGAACTTTCCATAGACCGAAAAAAAGGCGATTACAATATCGAAACCGTTATAATCGACCGCCGCTATCAGGGAAGAGGCTTTGGAAAATTTATGCTCCGCTTTGCCGTTGATTATCTAAAGAAAGCCGGCGCAAAAAAGCTTTCGATTGGGGTCAACCGTTTTAACATTCCCGCCCAAAAATTATACAAATCCGTCGGATTCAAAGAGGACTGCGTTTATGAGGAAGGAATTTTTATGACCCAGGTTCTTTCCGAAGACTGATAAAACGGAAAAACAACCGTCCGTTGATTAAAAAACAACGGACGGTTGTTAAAATCGGCAATGATTCAACCTTTGTTACATTCATTTTTCTTTTCCGAAATGATAAAATTTTTTTCGAAAAGAAAAACGAAAGGAGTTTTTTTATAATGGAAACCATAGGCAAAAGAATTTCCGAAAACAGAAAAAGAAAAAACATTAAACAGGACGAACTTGCTGAAATGCTCTGTGTTTCGCCCCAGGCGGTAAGCAAATGGGAAAACGATCTTTCCTGCCCGGATATTTCGCTTCTTCCGAAACTTTCAAAAATCCTCGGGATAACCGTTGATGAACTTCTTTCCGGAAAACAGGAAACCTCCGCAGTTTTTGTTCCGGAAGAAAACCGCAAGGATATTAACGAAATGATGTTCCGGGTGGTTGTAAATTCTTCCGAAGGGGACAAAGTCCGGGTAAACATTCCCTGCGCTCTTGCAAAAATCGCTCTTGATTGCGGAATGGAAATGCCCCAAATTTCCGGAAACGATTCGGTAAACAGCGCGTTCAAAAGTATTGATCTTGCAAAAATTTTTGAAATGGTTGAAAAAGGCGTCATTGGAAATCTTGTTGAAGTTGAAAGCCACGAAGGCGACATTATAAATATTTTTGTCGAGTGATGCCATGAAGATAAAAATAATCGATAAGGAGAAAAATTTTTCTCTTTCGCTTCCGACAAGGCTTTTGTTCAACCAATTTTTTGCTTCGCTTGTTCCGGTTTTTATCAACGCGGAACTTAAAAAATACGGTATCTGTGTAACCGGTTCAATGTGCAGAAAATTTGTCCGGGGGTTTTATAAAACAAGAAAAAATTTCGGCGGAAAGCTTGAACTTGTTGAAGTCGAATCAAAAGACGGGGAAAAAGTAAAAATTACACTATAAAAAAATCCGCCGGAAATCCGGCGGATTTTTTTATTATTCACCATGCAAAAGAGGATTCCATTTTTTCTTTATGAAGCACCGCAGGAACATGGTGAAAAGGAACATATTGTGGGCTATCATACATCCCCAGGCCGCAACCAGATTCATATCAAGAAGCTGGGTACAGATAAATGTTCCCAAAATTCGAATTCCCCACATTCCCATAATATTGTAAACAAAAGGTTCCTTCGTTTTTCCAACGCCCTGCATAAGCCCTTCGATTATTATCGAAAAACCGTAGAAAGGTTCGGAAACGGCGACCATGCGAAGAACCGTTGAACCAAGGCGGATTACCTCCGGGCTGTCGGAGAAAATATCCATAAGCGAAGGCGCAAGTGCAAAAAGGCTTGCGCCGGAAATTGTCATAAGCAAAAGTTCGATTGGGATAAACATATTTACAAGGTCATGCATGCGCTGTTTATCCCTTGCTCCATAAGCGTTTCCGTTAAGGGTAGCGGCGGCGGTCTGCATTCCGAACCCGGGAATATAGAAGGCGGATTCGACCGTATTTGCAATGGTATGGGCCGCTGTGGAAATTTCACCGAGAGAGTTTATCATTGAAGCAAAGGCAACAAAACCAAGGGAAGTTCCGAAACGCTGGAGCATATTCGGGAAGGCTACCTTTAAGCAGGGACGAAGAATTTCGATATCCGGGAAAATTTTTTGGCCTTTTGGGGAAAGGAAGGGGTGTTTCCAAAGAACTATAGTTATAATTATTCCGCCGATTGTAAAAGCAACCGCGCTTGCGATTGCGGCGCCGATAACTCCAAGCCCCGCGCCGAACATTGTGAATTCCGCGCCAAAAATTTTGAGCACGCGGGTTTCATAGATAAGCAAAAAGTTGAGCACGACGTTCGTAACATTCATTATAACGCCGATTTTCATGGGTGTTTTTGTATCGCCGGAAGCGCGCAGAACCGTTCCGAAAATAATGCTTGCGGTTCGCGGAAGCATCGGAACATAAACAATAAAGAAATATTGGGACGCAATTTCGCGGATTTCCTCATCCACCTGCATCCAAACCGGCACAAAGCTGCTCAGCGAAAGGGCAAGAACGGTAAAAAACGTTCCGAAAACAATAACCGCCAATACAGATTGTCCTACGGCGCGCTTTGCTTTTTCGTTTTCTCCCGCTCCTCTTGCCTTTGCAATAAATGCAAGAAAACCTATGCTCATGGCAGAAATACTGCTGCTGATAAGCCAGTTTACGGTGCTTGTTGAACCGACAGCTGCGGTTGCGGAAGTTCCGAGGGAACCGACCATCGCCGTATCGATATATTGAACTGCGGTCTGCATCGCCTGTTCTATCATTGTCGGCCATGCAAGGGACCATATTACGGCGATCATCGCCGGATTCAGCTTTTTAAAATAATCTTTCAGCATAATTCCTCAAAATTTTTTATAATCGGTGGCTTTAAGTTCAACGTATCCGCATTTGTTGCAGACATAAACTTCAACGCTGCTTCTTTCGGGCGTTTCAAAAATCGAATTTGTTTTACTTTCAATCTGGAATCCGCCAAAAACAAGAAAATTAACTTTTTTCATTTCGTTTTCGCAATGAATGCATTTCATAAAAATCGCTCCTGTCCGGGGTTTTGTTTTGAAACAACGCTTTTTGCAAAAAAGCGCATTATCTTCCGGTATTCATCCGCCGTTACCTTTCCGCCGCAGGAAAGAACATCATAAGGAACAAGAAAACCCGTTCTGAAACCGCATTCCTCAAAACCGTTTCTTTGATAAAAAGCTTTCCGGCGAAGGCGGATCGGGTTGTTTTTTGCCTTTTCGTCGGGTTTTTCCGTTTCAAGAAAAATCCTTGTCCCCGGATATTTTTCCTTCATTACGGAAAGAATTTTGCTTCCGTAACCGCCGCCGCGTAAATTTTCTTCAACCGCAAAATAAAAAATCAAAGCGGCATCCCCAAGCATTACGAAATAGATTATTCCCACAAAAGTTTCGCCGTCATATATTGCGTAAAATTCCGCTCCGCCGTTTTCCGCCGCTTTTTTAAGAAACGGAAAGGGAATTCTTTCCACCGCGGGAAAAGCGGAAGAATAAAGGGCTTTTGATTTTTGAAAAGCGTCCTTGTTTTTTGTTGCGTCAGCAAAAAAAAGTTCCGTAAAAAAACGCCGCCTTTTTTAAAATCTTACAAATGCAATTATAGTTTTGAAAAAATCGGCTGTCAATGCCTTACTCCAAAAAAGAAAACCGGTAAAAATTCCGCTTTTTGTTGACACTTCAAATTTCCGGTGGTAGTATATCAACATATTAAACAGTTAAGAAAAAACAGAAAAGCTCCCAATTTTTCAAAAGGGAGCTTTTTTCTTAAAACACAGCGATATTATTATGAAAGGGGAAGAAAAAATGAAAAACAAGGCTTTTTTCTCGCTTGTTCTTTCGATGGTAATTTTCGGAACAGTTGGGATTTTCAGAAGATATATTCCTCTTCCCTCGGGATTCATTGCATTTTCAAGGGGATTTATCGGTTTTTTATTTCTTGCGGCTTTCCTTTTTATTAAAAAAATCCCTCTTTCAAAAGATATCCTTAAAAAGAATTTTTTTGCCCTTGCTTCCTCCGGAATGCTTATGGGGCTTAACTGGATTCTGCTTTTTGAAGCTTATAACCACACAACCGTTTCCGCCGCGACCCTTTGCTATTATGCTGCCCCGGTTTTTGTAATTTTCGCTTCGCCTTTTCTTTTCGGCGAAAAGCTTGGAACAAAAAAGCTGCTCTGTATTCCCCTTTCCTGTTTCGGAATGGTGCTCGTTTCCGGAATATTTGAAGAAAAAGTTTCGGGAATAAACGACCTTTACGGAATTTTTCTTGCTCTCGGTGCGGCGGCGCTCTATGCTTCCGTTGTAATCATCAACAAAAGCCTTTCCTCTGTTCCGCCGATTGAAAAAACTCTTGTCCAGCTTGGAAGTTCATGTTTTCTTGTCCTTCCGTACAGCCTTATTGCGGAAGATTTTTCCGCTGTCGGTTTTTCCTCGGAATCTGTTGTTCTTCTGATCGTTGTGGGTGTTCTTCATACGGGAATTGCCTATCTTCTCTATTTCGGAAGCATCGGAAATCTTCCTGCGCAGACCACCGCACTTTTCAGCTATATCGATCCGGTTACGGCGATAGTCCTTTCATCTTTGATACTTGATGAAAAAATGACTTTTTACAGCATTGCCGGGGCAATCCTCATCCTCGGAAGCGCAATTTTCGGAGAAAAAACGAAAAGCAAACCCTCAACCGGCGCATGAATATTTCTTTTAAAACTATTCTCCGAAATATTTTTTTACCCTTTTTTTCGTATTTTCCGAAAAATAAATAAGGCCGCCGTAAGGATCACGCTCCGTATCGTTCGTAATATGCCCGGAAAGGCTTTTCCCTGAACCGCAGAGCACCGTTACAAGTTTTGCCCAGCGTTCTTTATCAAAAGCGGTTATATCCGTTTCGGTATAATTGAAAATCGCCGCATAAACCCCGCTTTCCGGAAGAAAGCGGGGTAATCTTCTGTTAAGGAAAGCCGCGGTTATCCTTGAAAAAACATCGCATCTTTCAGATTCCGAAAAATACGGACATTCGACAATGTCGCAGATTTTCTTCCCGGTCATATTCTGCACCCCGGAAATAAGGTTTACATATTTTGTTCCTTCGGAATATTTTATGTCTTCCGGAAGGATATAATCGAAAGGCCCTGTTTCGGAAATTATTTTTTCGGCAGATTCCCTGTTCCAAATAAAATATCCCGCAAGCTCTATTCCCAAATTTGTTTCAATTGTTCCGGCAAAAACTTCCGGCGAAACGGAAGAAAAAAGTTCCCCGGCGGAAATATCCACCCCGCCGTAATCAAGGGCGGCTTTTTCGGAAAAAGTAAAAACCGGGATTCTTCCTTTACTTGCGTCAAGGTTTACAAGGGTAAAAGGCCCGAAGTTTTCTTCGTTTTTATGAATAAGAAGAAAAACCGCTCTGTCGTCTTCAAGAAAAATATTCTGTTCTTCCTTCGGTTCTTCGGGTTCTTTTTCTTCCGAAAAACGGAAAACAAAAAACACCGCCCCCAAAAAGCAAAAAACAAACCCAACGGTAAAAGCAAGCATAAAAATACGTATTTTCACAAAAAACGCCTCCGGAGAATATTCTTCCCCGGAAGCGCTTTTTTATTATTTAAAAATGCCGCAGCCCGGCATATTTTTCCCTTGTTGCAATTCCGCCCCGGATATGGCGTTCGCTTTTGTTTTTTTCAAGAACTTCCTTAACCTGAAGATACAAATTCGGGTTGAGCCGCCGGAGCCTTTCGGAAACATCTTTATGTACCGTGCTTTTGCTTACGCCGAATTTTTTTGCTGCGGAGCGCACCGTCGCCCCGTTTTCGATTATATATTCCGCGGCAAGAATAGTCCGCTCTTCCGGAAAACCTTTCATAACAAATCCCTCCTAAAAAAACGGTGAGTATAAAAGATATTCCGAAAAGAAAAAATTTATTACAAAAAGCTTGAAAAGAAACAATTTTGTGTTAGTATTATAACAGAACAAAAACTCTCATGCAGGTTTAGAGTTTTTTTGGGAGGTATAATATGAAGAATGAACTTCTCAGTATCGGAGAAATGGCTAAAATAAACAATATTTCCGTTTCGACTCTTCGGCTTTACGACGAAATAGGCCTTATAAAACCCTTTTATACCGATAAAGAAAGCCGCTATCGCTACTATAATATCCGCCAAAACGCAAGACTTGATATGATACAGTATATGAAGGCTTTGGGAATGGAACTTAAGGAGATAAAGGAAGTTCTTGAAAGCGAAGATACAAAGCTTATCGAATCAATTCTTATCCACAGAAAAAAACAGGTCAAGGAACAGATGGCAAACCTTAACCTTCAGCTTGCGGCAATTTCCCGCACTATTGAAAGCCTTGAACGCTACCGCAAATCCCCAAGCATCGGCACCATCACCATTGAATATATCCCCCACAGAAAAATTTATTCGATGCCGACTTCCATAAATTTTTATGATTATGGAATCGAAGTTTATGAAAACGAGCTTAAAGAGCTTAAAAACAGCCTTATTAAGCATAATTTGCCCCAGATTTACTACTGCAACGCCGGAACGACAATGAAAAAGAAAAGTTTTCTTGAAGGAAAACTGGAATCCGACGAAATTTTTGTCCTTGTGGACGACAACTTTCCCCAAAGCGAATCAATAAAGCGAATTGAAAGCGGAATGTATGTTTGCATATATCTCGACAGTTTTGACGACGAACCGGAATATGCAAAGCGACTTCTCGAATATTGCAAAGAAAATAATTATAAAGTTGCGGGAGATTATATTTGCGAAGTTCTTACGGAATTCAGCGTTTTTGATGACGAAAAAAGGGGAATGTTCCTCCGTTTGCAGGTTCCGGTGGCTTTCAGATAAGTTAATAAAAATTTAACAAAAAGGTCTTGACTCTCACCCTGCTTTAGAGATTATAATAGTGTTAACAAATAAACATAAAAGGGGTATTTATTATGGAAAAAGTAAAAGTAGTACAGTACGGCTGCGGAAAAATGGCAAAATACATCATCCGTTACCTTTATGAAAAAGGCGCACAGATCGTCGGCGCAATTGACGTTGACCCTGCAGTAGTCGGCATGGATATCGGCGATTTCGCGGAACTCGGC